>NZ_JBHYIG010000135.1:0-25571 GCF_042740015.1 Streptomyces sp. NPDC059037 | reverse complement strand
TTAGCACCACCCCCTCACTGCTCAACAACCCGCGACGGGCGCCCCTTCATGGCGGCGCGGGTGGGACCCGACGGCCGCCCGCCCCGCGCGATTCGCGCCGATCGTGCTGGCCGAAGGCCCATACCCCACCAGGTGGACGCGGGGGTCGGCGACGGCCCGAGTGCCTTCGAGGCGGATGCCGCCCCCGGCCTCGCGCAGCCGCAGCGGCGCCAAGTGCTCGATCGCCGCGCGGAATCCGGTGGCCCAGAGGATCACGTCGGCGTCCACCCGCCGCCCGTCGTCCCACTCGACGCCGCTCGGCGTGATGCGGTCGAACATCGGCAGCCGGTCGAGCACCCCGTCGGCCCGCGCCCGCCGGATGGCGTCGTTGACGGGCAGTCCGGTCACCGACACCACGCTCTGCGGCGCGAGCCCCTGCCGCACCCGCTCCTCGACCAGGGCGACGGCCGAGCGCCCCCAGTTCTCGTCGAACGGTCCCTCGCGGAAGACGGGCTCCCGCCGTGTGACCCAGGTGGTCTCGGCGGCGTACGGCGCGATCTCCATCAGATGCTGGGTGCCTGACGCCCCGCCGCCCACGACGATCACCCGCTGCCCCTTGAAGGACTCGGGCCCCGGATACACGGCCGTGTGCAACTGCCGCCCGCGGAAGGTGTCCTGCCCCGGATAGCGCGGCCAGAACGGCCGGTCCCACGTGCCCGTGGCGTTGATCAGCGCCCGCGTCGCCCAGGTCCCGGCCGAGGTCTCGACGAGCAGCCGCCCGTCGTCGCCCTCGCGCACCTTGTGTACGTCGACGGGGCGGCGCACCCGCAGGTCGAAGCGCCGCTCGTAGGCGTCGAAGTACTCGCGGATGACGTCCGACGAGGGGCGCTCGGGGTCGGCGTCCGTCAGTTCCATGCCGGGCAGCGCGTGCATGCCGTGCGCTTTTCCGTACGTGAGCGACGGCCAGCGGAACTGCCATGCGCCGCCGGGCCGGGGCGAGTGGTCCAGGACGACGAAGTCCCGGTCCGGCTCGAAGCCGACCCTGCGCAGATGGTGGGCGCTGGACAGACCTGCCTGCCCGGCGCCTATGACGACCACGTCCACCTCTTGTGCCGCCTGCTGTGCGGCCGCGTCCCGTGCCCCGATGTCGTTCACGTTTCTACTAACTCCATCGGGGCCCGGGATCTTCCCGCGCGGCGCACCCGCTGGTCAGCGGCCTCCGGCCACCAGCAGCGGCGCACCCCCCGGAGCGGACGCCGGACGTCCGTTCACCGCGGGAACCCCGGCCAGCTGCGAGGCCGGAATGCGCGGCAGCAGCCCGCGCGCCGCAAGGTCGGGGATCACGCCCTCCCCGAACCAGTACGCCTCCTCCAGGTGCGGATAGCCCGACAGGACGAAGTGCTCGATGCCGAGGGAGTGGTACTCCTCGATCCGGTCGGCCACATCCGCGTGACTGCCCACCAGGGCCGTGCCCGCGCCGCCCCGCACCAGCCCGACCCCGGCCCACAGATTCGGCGAGATCTCCAGGTCGTCGCGGGAACCGCCGTGCAGCGCGAGCATCCGCTGCTGGCCCACGGACTCGCTGCGGCCGAGCGCTTGCTGCGCGGCGGCGACGGTGTCCGGGTCGAGATCGTCGAGCATCCGGTTCGCCGTGGCCCATGCCTCGGCGGCGGAGTCGCGGGAGATCGTGTGCAGCCGGATCCCGAAACGGACCGTGCGCCCCTCCTCCTCGGCGAGCCCGGCGATCCAGTCGATCTTCTGCTTGACCTGCTCCGGCGGCTCGCCCCACGTCAGATACACATCCGTGTGCCGCGCCGCGACAGGACCGGCAGCCGCCGACGAACCACCGAAGAAGATCTCGGGCAGCGGGTCCGGCGGCAGCGCGGTGAGGCCGCCCTCCACCTGGTAGTGCTCGCCGTCGAAGTCGAAGGGCCGGCCGCTCCAGACTCCCCGGACGACCGAGAGGAACTCATCGGTACGGGCGTACCGGCGATCGTGGTCGAGATGATCGCCGAAGCGCCGCTGCTCGGTGGAGTCGCCGCCCGTGACGACGTTCAGGAGCAGCCGTCCCCGAGTGATCCGCTGATACGTGGCCGCCATCTGCGCGGCGAGCACGGGGGAGATGACGCCGGGCCGGAACGCCACCAGGAACTTCAGCCGCTCGGTGTGCTGGGCGAGCGCGACCGTCGTCAGCCAGGCGTCCTCGCACCACGTCCCGGTCGGCGTGAGCACCGCCTCGAAGCCCAACTGCTCGGCCGCCTTGGCGATCTGGATCAGATAGTCGATGTCGGGGGCCCGCACCCCGCTGACCGGAGTGACGCGGGAGCGCTTGACGCCGCCGTCGGTGTAGGCGTGCCGGTCGACGAGGGTACGGCCGTCGCCGCCGGTCGGCAGGAACCAGTTGAGGTGGACGGTCATGGTCAGGACTCCTTGCCGTAGGTGCGCGGCTTGCTGGTGGAGGGCGGCAGGTCGCCGTTGAAGCGGGTGTCGACGAAGTCGCCGAAGTCGATACGGCGCGGAATCAGCTTCAGATCGGTGAAGGTGTCCGCGATCTCCTGCTCGGAGGCGATCGCGTTCTTGTCCACGGCCACCGGGACCCGGGTGCCGTTGCTGCGCTTGACCGCGTCGAGCGCGACCTCGTACGGAAGACCGGTGTCCTTCGCCCAGACCTTCGCCCACGCCTCCGGGTGGTCGTGGACCCAGTCCTGCGCCTTGCGCAGCCGCTTCAGATAGTCGGCGATGGCCGCGGACTTCTTCTTGTCGCCCAGCGCGCCGGGCGCGGCCACCTGGAAGTTGAGGCCGTTGACCACACCGTCGCCGTCGGTCAGGACGCGGCCCTGCTTCCCTTGCAGGACCTGCGAGGTGTACGGGTCCCAGACGGCCCACGCGTCCACCTTGCCGCTGGTGAACGCGGCCAGCGCGTCGGCCGGCTGCAGATACTTGACCTTGACGTCCTTGAAGGCGAGCCCCGCCTCTTTCAGGGACGCGATCAACTGGAAGTGCGCCGACGACCCCTGCGCCACGGCCACGGACTTGCCCTTGAGATCCTGCGGCTTCTTCAGGGGCGAGTCGTTCGGGACGAGGATCGCCTCGCCCGCCGCCGTGCCGTGACTCGCGGCCACCACGGAGATCTTCGAGCCGGCGCCCGCCGCGAAGACCGGCGGCGTGTTGCCGACGGCACCGATGTCGACGGCCTTGGCGTTGACGGCCTCCAGGAGCGGCGGCCCGGAGGTGAAGGTCGACCAGCGGATCTTGTAGTTCAGGTCGTCGAGTTCCCCGGCCGCGCGCAGCACGGCCTCCGAACCACCCTTCTGGTCACCGACGTTGAGGGTGAGCGAGCCCTTCCCGTCGGTGCCGCCGCCCGCGCCGCCCGCCGATGTGCCGGCGGACGAGGTGCCGGAGCAGGCGGCGAGCAGCAGGGCCAGGGGGAGGAGCAGGGCGGGGGCGGCGAGGTGTCGTCGCATGGTGAGTGTGCGTCCGTTCGGTGTGTTCGTGCTGGTCACGGGGGAGGGCAACGGCCGGTGGTTCACGCCGCGGCGGCGGGTTCCGCGTGGGCGGGTGCGTCGACGCCCAGGCGCCGAAGGAGTTCGGCGCGCAGCTCGGCGAAGCGGGGATCGGAGATGCCGCGCGGCCGGTCCAGATCGATCTGTGTCTCGTACGCGATGACCCCCTCGTCCATGACGAGCACCCGGTCGGCGAGGAGCACCGCTTCCTCGACGTCGTGCGTGACAAGGAGCACGGCGCACCCGCGCCGCTGCCACAGCTCGTCGACGAGCCGCTGGGCCTTGATGCGGGTGAGGGCGTCGAGCGCGCCGAACGGCTCGTCGAGCAGCAGCAGATCGGGCTCGCGCACAAGCGCGCGGGCCAGCGACGCACGCTGGGCCTCACCGCCGGACAGCGTCTTGGGCCAGGCGTTCGTACGGTGCTTGAGACCGACCTCCTCCAACGCCCGCTCGGCGAGGCTACGTTGGGGCTTTCCCTTGAGGCCGAGCAGTACGTTGCGCCACACGCGCTTCCACGGCATGAGGCGCGGCGCCTGGAACGCGACGGCCTTGCGGCGCGGCACGAGGACCGTCCCCTGGATGTCCCGGTCGAGCCCGGCAAGAATGCGCAGCAGGGTCGACTTGCCGCAGCCGCTGCGCCCGAGCAGCGCCACGAACTCACCCGGCTTCACGTCGAGTTCGAGCTGATCGATGACGGCGCGCCCGTCGAAGGAGCGGGTAAGACCTTCGACCCGTACGGCCGAAGTCGGCTGCGCGGCGGGGGCGGTCGGGGCCTTGCCGGCGGGGGTCACCGGCCGGTGAACGTCGGTCGCCATTGCAGCAGCAGCCTTTCGAGGGTGCGGACGATGAAGTCGGCGACGAGGCCGAGGAAGGCGTAGACGATCAGGCAGACCACGATCACGTCGGTCCGCAGGAAGTCACGCGCCTGGACCATCAGGAAGCCGATGCCCGAGTCCGCGTTGATCTGCTCGGCGAAGACGAGAGCGAGCCAGGCGATGCCGAGCGAGTACCGCAGCCCCGTCATCGCCCCCGGCAGCGCGCCCGGCAGGATCACGTGCCGCACGAGCCCCCACCGCGAGAGCCCCAGCGACTCCCCGGCCTCGATGAGCTGCGAGTCGACCCCGCGAATCCCGGCGTACACATTCAGATACAGCGGGAACGACACGCCCAGCGTGATGATGGCGACCTTGGGCGCCTCGCCGATGCCGAACCAGATGATGAACAGCGGGATGAGCCCGACGAACGGCACGGTGCGCAGCATCTGCACACTGGCGTCGACGAGATCCTCACCGATGCGGAAGAGCCCCGAGACGAGGGCGAGCGAGGTCCCCACGACGGCGCCGAGCAGCAGCCCGATCGCGACGCGCTGCAGGGACACCCCCATGGCGGAGGTCAGCGACCCGTCACTGATGAGGTCGCGGGCGACGCCGGCGATGGTCCCTGGCGAGGCGAGGACATCCTTGGTCAACACCCCTGTGGAGCTGAGGAGTTGCCACAGGGCGAGCAGCGCGAGCGGGCCGGAGGTGCGGCGCAGCCAGCGGGGGACGCGGGTGCGCCGGGTGGACGAGGGGATGATGGGGACGAGTTCGGGCCCGGTCGGCGGTGTGTCCTCCACGGACTTGGATATTTCCGAAATGTCTGGCGGTGAATCCGGCGGGGCATGACTGATGCTCATGGGTGCTCCACGGCAGGAGGGAGGGCCGCCCGATACCCGAAAGGCCTACGCGCGGGACGGTGGGATCAACCGCGCGCAAGCGGCAGGGCGGAGAGGGCGGCGAAGGCAGGCGCGGCAGAGAAGCGCGAAGAAGGAAAAGCGGGCTGAGGGAACGTCAGCAGCCGGGACGACACGCAGCAGAAGCCACCCGCAGCAGGTCGATGTGACCGCGCGTGGTGAGCAGGGCTGAACGCAACATGCCGCAGAACGTAGCGAGATCGTCCACGTACGGTCAACGCCGTCTCGAAAGGCGGACGCCGCGTATCAGTGAATGGGAGTGGGCGTGCGGGAGGATGGCCTCATGTCCGACGCTTTCACCACCCATGTCCTGAACATCACCACCGGCTCGGCCGAGAAGGTCTTCGACCTCACCGGCGACTGTGAGCGCTTCCTGCGCGTGGCGGCGGCCGGCCGCGACGGCCTCCTCAACCTCTTCGTCCCCCACGCGACCGCCGGCATCGCGATCCTGGAAACGGGCGCGGGCAGCGACAGCGACCTCCTGGCCGCCCTGCACACCCTGCTCCCGGCCGACGACCGCTGGCAGCACCGCCACGGCAGCCCCGGCCATGGCCGCGACCACGTCCTGCCGGCGCTGGTGGCGCCGCACGCGACGTTGCCGGTGCTGGGGGGCCGGCTGGAGCTGGGGACGTGGCAGTCGGTGTGCCTGGTGGATACGAACCGGGACAACCCCGACCGTCAGGTGCGGTTGAGCTTTCTCGGGGGTTCCTGAAGGGGGGCAAACGGGGCCAGGGCTCTGACCGCCGCCGGGGCTGACGGCATGTCAAATAGGTCATCCGTCCCGGACTCTTGACTGGTTGTCAGGGCCGCGCCATTCTCGACGGGACCTACGCGCGAGTAAGTTAGCGCGCGCCCATCCCGGACAGCGAAGGTGGCCCCGGATGACCCTCCTGCGCAGACGCGGACTCTTTGCCGCTGTCGTCGCCCTCCTGCTGGCTTTCACCGTCGGCTCCCCACCGGCCGCGGGCGCCGACACCCCTTGGTGGGAGCCCACGGCGCGGCCCGCCGCCGATTCGCAGATCAACGTCACCGGCGAACCCTTCCGCGGCACGGACAGCAAGGGCCGGGTCCGCGGATTCGTCGACGGGCACAATCACCTGATGTCCAACGAGGGCTTCGGCGGCCGCATCATCTGCGGCAAGGCGTTCTCCACCGAGGGCGTCGCCGATGCCCTCAAGGACTGCCCCGAGCACTACCCCGACGGCGCGCTCGCTCTCTTCGAGAACGTCACCGGCGGTGCGGACGGCCACCACGACCCGGTGGGCTGGCCGACGTTCAAGCACTGGCCGGCTCACAACTCCCTCAGCCACCAGCAGAATTACTACGCATGGCTGGAGCGCGCCTGGCGCGGCGGCCAGCGGATCCTGGTCAACGACCTGGTGTCCAACGGCCTGTTGTGCTCGATCTACGTCAGGGACCGCGGCTGCGACGAGATGGACGCCATCCGCCTCGAGGCCCGTAAGACCTACGAGATGCAGGACTACATCGACAAGATCTACGGCGGAAAGGGCAAGGGCTTCTTCCGTATCGTCACCGACTCCGCCCAGGCCCGCCAGGTCGCCGAGGAGGGCAAGCTGGCCGTGGTGCTCGGCGTCGAGACTTCGGAGCCCTTCGGCTGCAAGCAGATCCTCGACGTACCCCAGTGCAGCCAGACCGACATCGACAGCGGTCTGGACGAGCTGCACAAGCTGGGTGTGCGCAGCATGTTCCTGTGCCACAAGTTCGACAACGCGCTCTGCGGGGTGCGGATGGACTCGGGCACCATCGGAACGGCCGTGAACATCGGCCAGTTCCTCTCCACCGGCACCTTCTGGCGTACGGAGAAGTGCAGCGGTCCGCAGCACGACAACCCCTCAGGCAACGCGGCCGCCCCTGCCGAGGTGGCCAAGCTGCTCCCCGCCGGCGCCAAGGTCCCCACGTACGACAGCGACGCGCAGTGCAACACCCGCGGTCTTACCCGCCTGGGCGAGTACGCGGTCAAGGGGATGATGAAGCGCAACATGATGCTCGAGGTCGACCACATGAGCGTGAAAGCAGCCGACCGCGCCCTGGACATGCTGGAGTCGGCGGACTACCCCGGCGTGCTCTCCAGCCACAGCTGGATGGACGACGGCTGGCTGGAGCGGCTCTACCGGCTCGGCGGCTTCAAGTCCTCGTACATGTCCAGCGCCGACAGCTTCGCCAAGGAGTCCGCGGGGACCAAGCCGCTGCGCGAGAAGTACGGCGTCGGACTCGGCTACGGCACCGACATGAACGGCGTCGGCGGCTGGCCGGGACCGGAAGGACCCGATGCCCCCAACGCGGTCAAGTACCCCTTCCGCACCGCCGACGGCGGCTCCGTCGTCGACCGGCAGCGCACCGGCGACCGCACCTGGGACTTCAACACCGACGGTGCGGCCCATGTCGGCATGGTGCCCGACTGGCTCGAGCAGATGCGGCTCAGCGACGGCAAGGACACGGTGCAGGACCTGCTCGGCGGCGCGGAGTCCTACCTGCGCACCTGGAAGGCGACCGAAGGCCACAAGCCCGCACCCGACCTCGCCGCCGACGCCGCGGCGAGCGCCAGTGACACGGAGTGGAACCCGTTCACCAGCTACGCCGCCGGGAAGGCCGTGGACGGCGACACCGGTACGCGATGGGCGAGCGGCTGGTCGGACGACCAGTGGCTGCGGCTCGATCTGGGCGATTCCCGTACGGTCGGCAAGGTCTCCCTCGACTGGGAGAAGGCCTCCGCACGGGCCTACCGGATCGAGGTCTCGGACGACGGGACCTCGTGGCGGACCGTGTGGTCCACGGACAGCGCGGACGGAGGCCTGGACAACGCGGTGTTCAAGCCGGTGGAGGCGCGTTACGTCCGCATCCACGGCGTGACGCGGGCCACCAAGTACGGCTACTCGATCAACAAGGCAGCGGTCTACAGCCGCTGACCTGGTCACTCCCGTACGAGCGTCAGGATCTGGTCCGCGACGACGTCCAGTACGTCGCCCGCCTTCTCCTCGTCGCCAAGGACGAGGAAGTTCAGGGTGAGCCCGTCGGTCAGCGCGGCCAGATACCTGGCGGCCGCGGGTTCGGGCACCGCCAGCTCCACGCCGAGGACGGCCGGGAGCTGGCGGATCACCTTGGTGTGGGCCGCGACATAGCGCTCGTACTGCCGCCGGGCGAGATGCTCGTAGCCGGGCTCCCGCAGGGCGTACTGGGTGAGCTCGTACGTCAGCATGTGCTCGCCGGGATTGGCCAGCACATGGTCCCAGTACGCCTGGAGCCCTGCGCGGATCGTCTCGCGCAGGGTGGGTCTGCGGATGAGCGTGGTGAGGACGTCCGACTCGGAGTGCTCGGAGATGGTGTCCATCACCGCTTCGAGCAACTCCTGCTTGGAGTCGAAGCAGTAGTGGAAGACGCTCAGCGAGACGCCCGCCTCCGCCACGACGGACCGCGTCGTGGTCTTCGCGACGCCGTCGCGGGCCATCACCCGGATCGCGGCCTCGACCAGTTGCCTGCGCCGCTGCGCCGACGGCATTCGCCCCATGGCCCCTCCTCCCCTGACCGGCGCAAGCATACGTCGCAGGGGCGAGCCGACCCCGACCGTCAAGTGCGACTGGGCTTCCTCGGCTGACGAGGCATCAAGCTCACAGGCTCCTCCGAATAGACGCCTTCGCCCTGCGCTCCTGACCGGCTCGGGGTAATTTGTCCTCGTTTTTACTGATCTACGTTCCTTCGGTCTGCGTCCTGCGGAGCGGAGGAACCCTCAGACGTGGACGGGTGAAAGGCAGGCGATGGTCAACACCTTGAACGTCCGGCTCGTCGAAGCGGAGCGCCGCGGCCCGATGCCGGCCGTCCGTACTTCGCGACGTACCGGAGGGCGAGGCTTGCCGGCGGCCGTGGCGGTCGGCTTCGTGCTGGCCCAACTGGCCCTCGTACGGCCCGGGATGGGCCTCGGCTGGGACGAGGCGGTGTACGTCAGCCAGGTCAGCGGCCATGCTCCGGCGGCGTTCTTCAGCGCGCCCCGTGCCCGCGGGATCTCCCTGCTCGTCGCGCCGATCGCCTCGTGGTCGTCGTCCACCGAACTTCTGCGGGTCTATCTCGCCCTGCTGTCCGGGCTCGGCCTTTTCCTTGCGCTGCGCGCCTGGCGCGGGCTGTTTCCCGTACGCGTCCTCGCCCTGGCCGGCGCCCTGTTCGCGACGCTCTGGGTGACCGTCTTCTACGGCCCGGAGGTCATGCCCAACTACTGGGTCGCGATCGGCGCTCTGGCGGGTGTCGGCTGTCTCCTGCGGGCCCAGGCGGACCGCTCCGACCGGGCCGCGCTGTGGGGCCTGGGCGCGAGCGCGGCGCTGATGGCGTGGATGCGGCCCACCGACGCCGTCTGGGTGACCCTCCCCCTGCTCGTTCTGCTGGTCTGCGTCCGCCGCCGGCGGCGGCCACGACCGCTGGCGGCGCGCGTCGCGGGTCTCGCGACCGGCGCCGTCGGGTGGATCGTCGAGGCGTACGTCAGTTTCGGCGGTCTGGGCGCGCGGCTCGCCGACGCGTCCCGGATCCAGGGCGGTCTCGGCTGGAACATCGCCATCGGCGATCAGCTGCGCAGTCTCCGCGGCCAGACGCTGTGCCGGCCGTGCACCGGCTCGATTCCGGACCCGGAGCTGATCGCGTGGTGGTTCGCCCTTCCGCTGCTCGCCGGACTCGGCCTCGTGGTCGCGGTCAGGTCCGGGCGTACCGCGCGCACACTGCTGCCGCTGGTGTGCGCCACGACGGCGAGCATCCCGTACCTGTTCATGATCGGATACGCCGCGCCGCGCTTCCTGCTGCCCTTCTACGCGCTGCTCGCCATCCCGGTCGCCGACGCCCTCACCCACCTGGTCACCACCACGCGCCGCGAGTGGCGGCCGGTGGCCGTGACGCTGGTGGCGCTCGCCATGGCCGGGCATCTGGCCGTGCAGTACGCGGTGTTGGAGGACGCCGTGGACCGCTCCACCGCCTCGCGCCGCGACTGGGCCGGCACGGCATCCGAACTCCACCGAATCGGCGTGCGGCCGCCGTGCGTGCTGTCCGGGCCCGAGGCCCTGCCCATCGCCTTCTACGCCGGGTGCGCATCCGCCCAGACGCACGGCCACAACGCCAGCATCACCCAGGCGGAGATCCTGCGGACGGCACGGCACACGCCGACGGCCGCCCTCGCGGCGGCGAGCGACGAGCCGCCGGAGTACGCCGACGGCTGGCCGTCCCACCGGTTCGGCGACCTGCGCATCCATGTGAGCCCCGCGGTGGGTGCACACGTCCCCGCCGATTGAGGCACGGATACTCCCGGCTCGGCACCGGCTCCCGCGGCGAACTCGCGCCGTGCTTCAGGGAGTTGCCGACTCCCGAGTGACCGGCGCCGGTACCGCCTGGGCCGCCGCACGGTGCTCCGCGGCCGCCGCCGGATCCGTCTCGTCGAGGACGGTCGCGATGCCCTCGTGGGCCAGCGCTGCCTCGTGGCCGTACCCCAGCACCGGGGCGAGCTCCAGCGCCTGCCGGTGCAGGCGCAGGGCCTCGTCCGGCAGGCCCGCTAGGCGGCAGGTCTCGGCGTAGCCGTTCAGGAAGCGGACCTTCCAGTGCTCCTCGAAGAGCTCGTCCAGGAGCGCGAACGCTTCCCGGTGGCTGGCCAGCGCCTCCTCGTAGCGGCCCATCCGCCGCAGTGCCACCCCCAGGCAGTTGAGGCACCACGCCTCGTTGTGCAGGTGTCCGTCCTCGCGTGCCAGCGCCAGCGCCTGACGCAGGTGCTCCGCCGCCTCGTCCGGTTGCTCATGGGCGATGGCCACGCCGAGGGTGATCCGGGCCGTCAGCGCGGGCGGCCACGCGGGGTCGGTGTGGGGCATGCCGAGCACTTGCCTGGCCCGCTGCGCCGCCTCCTCGCGGTGTCCCAGCTGCAGCATCGCCCAGGCCTCCGACGCGGCAGCCTGGGCCTCGCCCGCCGGGCAGCCGGCCTGCTCGTACAACTTCCTCGCCTGCTTGAAGAGTTCGAGCGGCTCCTCCACATGCCCTTCGTCCCACTTCAAATAGCCGCGCCGCATGGCCAGTTCGGCCTCCGATGCCGAGTCCCCTGCCTGGGAGAGCCGCGGCTGTGCCGCCTCGTACGCGGCGGCGGCCTCCGTCATACGGCCCGCGTTGTAGCGCGCGAAGCCCAGGTCGCTGTGCGCGTCGGCCAGTTGCAGCGGATCGCCCAGGCGCTCGGCGGCGGCCAGTGACCGTTCGAAGAGCACGTTGAGATGTGTGGTGCCGCAGCGCCGCGCGAAGTACGCCCGCAGGAAGCGCGGCAGCTCGCACACGTGCGCGTCGGCCCCGACGGCGGCGGCCGTCTCGAAGGCGGCCACCAAGTTCTCGTACTCCGCGACGAGCCAGGCGAACGCCGCGTTCTTGTCCGCGAAGTTCGGGAGGGCGGCCGGGGGTTGGCCCGCGGAGGGCGGTCGGCCGGGGGACAGGAACGGCATCGCGGCGTCGGCGGCGGCCGCCGCGTGCACGTAGTAGTCGAGGAAGCGGCCAAGGGCCCGCTCCCGCTCGGCCGGTGAGTCCTGCTCCGCGCCGGCCCGCCGCGCGTGCTGGTGCACCAGGTCGTGCAGCCGGTAGCGGCCGGCCGTCGACTCCTGTACGAGGTGCGCGTCGACCAGGTCCTCAAGCATCGCCCGCGCGCTGTGCAGCGGCACGTCCGCGAGCGCCGCCGCCAGGTACGCGTCGAAGGAACCCCCGGGCAGCAGGCCGAGGAGACGGAACAGGCGGGCCTGGGAGCGGTCCAACTGCCGTACGGACATGGCGAACGCGGTGTCGAACTCGCTCGCTCCCTCGGCCATCCGCTCGACGAGGATGCCCACCGTCCAGCCCGGCCGGTGCCGCAGCCGGGCCGCGGCGAGGCGCAGGGCGAGCGGCAGATGGCCGCAGAGCCGCAGCACCTCGGCGGCGGCCTCCGGGTCGCGGCCGAGCCGTCCGTCGGGACCGCTCGGGTCGCCGCTGGCACGGGCGAGGAGCTCGGCGCTCTCCTGCGGGCTCAGCACGTCGAGGGACACCGGGGGTACCTCGTCGAGGCCGATGAGCCGGTTGCGGCTGGTGATCAGCGCGACGGACGTACCGGCGCCGGGCAGCAGCGGGCGGACCTGGTCGGCATCGGCTGCGTTGTCGATGACCACGACGACCCGCCGGTCGGCCAGCTCGGAGCGCCAGCAGGCGGCGAGCTGTTCGACGCCCTCCCGCGGGACCTTCTCGGACGGGACGTCGAGTGCGCCGAGCAGCATCCGCAGGGCGGAGTCGGGGTCGAGCGGCTCGCGGCCCTCGGTGAAGCCGTGCAGGTCCACATAGAGCTGGGCGTCCGGGTGATCGGCGGCGAGCCGGTGCGCGGCGTGCATCGCCAGACAGGTCTTGCCGACACCGGCCATGCCGTCGATCGCGACGACCCGGTGGCTGTCCACCGCGGCGAGCACGGTGGCGAGTTGGGCCTCGCGGCCGGTGAAGTCGGGCACGTCGCGCGGCAGATCGTTGCGGGGCCTCGGCCGGCCCTGGCGGCTGGACTTCGGGGGAGCGGGGAGGGGGTTGGATGCCCGCTCCCACAGGGGGCGAAGGGGACGGGGGTCGCGCTTGACGAGCCGGCAGAGCGCGATCACCGCGGGCCAGGGCGGGACGGTCTGGCCGCTGAGGTAGCGCGAAAGCGACGACGAGCTGAGGTCGGTGTCCCGTGCAAGGGCCCGTACGCCGAGCCCGGACAGTTCCTGGAGCAGCCGCAGCCGGGCGGCCAGCTCGTTCTGCGGGTCTGGCTTCGTCGCCCGCTGCGGACCATCCATCAAGTGCCCCCCGTGTCCCGTTGCGGCAGGAACTTACCTGGCCAAGTCGCCGCAGCTCAAGGCTGTTTCACGTGTCCCACGGTGTCCCGTCGCCGTGGTCGTGGCGAGCGGATCCGGCTGATATGGAGTCACGCCCCGAGGGAACGGGGCGCCGACCGGAACTCCGACCGGAACGAGGAGCAGATCATGATGCAGTCCCGTATGAAGAACCCCGCCGTCGTCCTGCCCGACGCGATGCAGCCCATCCAGACGCTCTTCAAGGCCGTGCACTCCGCAGGGGTGGACGGACAGACCCTGGAACTGGTGCACCTGCGGGTCAGCCAGATCAACGGCTGCAGCGCCTGCGTCGACGGCGGCGCGAAGACGGCCCGCAAGGCCGGCGTGAGCGACGAGCGCCTCGCCACGGTCGCCGCCTGGCGCGAGGCTCCCTACTTCACCGAGCCGGAGCGGGCCGCACTCGCGCTTGCCGAGGCCGCGACGCGGCTCGCCGACCGTCCCGACGCGGTGAACGACGAGGTGTGGGACGCGGCCGCCACGCACTTCGACGAGCAGCAGCTGGCGGCGCTGGTCCTCATGATCGGCGTGACCAACCTCTTCAACCGGCTCAACGCCTCGACCCGCCAGATCGCCGGCGCGTGGGGCTGACGGCACCCGGCACATAGGCTCCGCCGTCCCCCCCGACCACCAGCTCGCCCCCGTCGGGAGAAGCCGCGCCGGCGGCTCCTCCCGCCCCTCACATCCAGCAGCCACGCACCGTAAGGAACTGCCATGAAGTCCACCCAGAGCCCCGCCACCGGCACCACCGCGACCGCCGAGAAGTTCGACGGATTCACGGATGAGGAACGCGGCGCGATGAAGGCGCGCGCCCAGGAACTGAAGGCGTCCGCGCGCCGCGCATCACGCGCCGACAAGGCGGCGGAGGACGAGGCCGACGTGCTCGCGAAGATCGCCGAGATGCTGGATTCGGACCGGGTCATGGCCGAACGCATCCACGCCGTGATCAGGGCGGCCGCGCCGGCCCTGGCGCCGAAGCTCTGGTACGGGATGCCCGCCTACGCCAAGGACGGCAAGGTCGTCTGCTTCTTCCAGAGCGCGCAGAAGTTCAACGCGAGGTACGCGACGTTCGGCTTCAGCGACAAGGCGAACCTCGACGACGGCACCATGTGGCCGGCCTCCTTCGCACTGAAGGAGCTGACGGCCGAGGACGAGGCGAGGATCGGGGCGCTGGTGAAGAGGGCGGTGAGCTGAGGCGGGCCGGTGGTAGATGTGGGGGATGAGCTTCCGGCTGGCGGCGTACGCCGTGTGCATCGAGGACGGGCGGGTGCTGCTCGCCCACCACGTTCCACCGCAGGGCGAAACCAATGGGACGCTCCCGGGCGGAAGGGTCGAGCAAGCGGAGGATCCGTTCGACGCCGTGATCCGTGAGGTCGCCGAGGAGACCGGCTGTGACGCGGTGGTCGAACGCCTGCTGGGCGTGGACTCAAGGGTGATCCCGGCGGCCGCCGCGCGTGCGGGGGTCGAGCACCAGAACGTCGGCATCTTCTACGAGGTCCGCATCACAGGCGGCCGGCTCCGGCCCGAGCCCAACGGCGAAACCGCCGAGTCGGTGTGGACCCCGATCCCCGACGTCGCTCTCCTGCGCCGGTCATCGCTGGTCGACATCGGCCTCGCCCTGGCGCGGACCGCTCCGGTGACCGGCCACGTCGCTTCCGTCCCGGTCGGTGGCCTGATCCAGCACTGAGGGGTCAGACGGCGGGCTGCGCGAGGAAGACTCGCTCCAGCAGGGTGTGCAGGGTGTCGCGCTCCTGGGTGGTGAGGCGGTCCAGCCCCTCCTGCGTGGTGTGCATCTTGGCGCGGATCGCGTCGGTGGCGCGCTCGCCCTCCGTGGTGAGGACGACGTTCTTGACGCGTCGGTCGGAGGGGCTTGGCTCCCGGCGGACCAGGCCGCGCTTCTCCAAGCGGTCGATGATGCCGGTCATGTTCGACGCGTCGCAGGCCAGCGTGTCGGCCAGGGAGCGCATGGCCGCGGGGCCGCGGCGCAGGACGGTCAGGGCCTTGCCCTGGCTGGCCGTGAGGTTCTCGCTGGCCGCCGCGAGCGTGAAGTCGCCGTAGTAGGCGCCGAGCGACAGCGAGAGCAGCTCCATCAGCTGGGCCGTGTCGGTGCGGGGAGAGCCTGTCATGAGGGTCACTTTACCTCGCGAAACTTGACGATCTTAAATATCGGCGTTTACCGTCTAGGCGTTGCTTGAGTTTATCAAGCATCTAAGTTGTCAAGTTTCCACGAGGAGCACCACCGTGACCGTCACTACGTCCTCGGCCTCCCGCGCGGCCGAGATTCTGTCCCGGCCCGTCGCGCTGAACGGCTTGACCGTCCCGAACCGGATCGCGATGGCGCCGATGACGCGCATGTTCTCCCCGGGCGGCGTTCCGGGCGAGGACGTGCGGTCGTACTACGCCCGTCGCGCCGCCGCGGGCGTGGGCCTGATCGTCACCGAGGGGACGTACGTCGGCCACGAGTCGGCCGGACAGAGTGACCGTGTGCCGCGCTTCCACGGCGAGGAGCAGCTCGCGGGTTGGGCGAAGGTCGCCGAGGACGTGCACGCGGCGGGCGGCACGATCGTCCCGCAGCTGTGGCACATCGGCATGGTGCGCAAGCAGGGCGAGGCGCCCTACCCCGACGCGCCGGCCGTCGGCCCCTCCGGCATCCGCGTCGACGGCACCGAGGGCACCGGCAAGGCGATGACCCGGAGCGACCTGGACGACGTCATCGGCGCCTTCGCCGAGGCCGCCGCGGCCGCCGAGCGCATCGGCTTCGACGGTGTCGAGCTGCACGGAGCCCACGGCTATCTCCTCGACCAGTTCCTGTGGGAGGGGACGAACCGCCGTACGGATGCCTACGGCGGCGACGCGGTGGCCCGCACCAAGTTCGCGGCGGAGATCGTGGCGGCGGTCCGCGCGGCCGTCTCGCCCGAGTTCCCGGTGATCTTCCGCTACTCGCAGTGGAAGCAGGAGGCCTACGACGCGCGCCTCGCCGAGACCCCGGAAGAGCTGGAGGCGATCCTGGCCCCGCTCGCCGCGGCGGGCGTCGACGCCTTCCACGCCTCCACGCGCCGCTACTGGCTCCCGGAGTTCGAGGACTCGGACCTCAACCTGGCGGGCTGGACCAAGAAGCTCACCGGCAGGCCCACCATCACCGTCGGCTCGGTCGGCCTCGACGGTGACTTCATCCGCGCGTTCGCGGGCGAAGGCGCCGCGCTCGGCAGCATCGACAACCTCCTGGACCGCATGGAGCGCGACGAGTTCGACATGGTCGCCGTCGGCCGCGCCCTGCTCCAGGACCCGCAGTGGGCGGCGAAGGTCCTGGGGGACCGGACCGCGGAGCTGAAGCCGTACGACGCCGCGGCGCTGAAGACGCTGAGCTAGCGCGGCAGTTACGGATGATGCGGGCCCAGGAGTTCAACCCTGGGCCCGCTTTCGTCACTTGACGCCGAGCAGCTGCTCGATCGGGTCGATGGCGAAGTAGACGACGAACAGCAGCGAGACACCCCACAGCAGCCAGTGCACCTCGCGGGCCCTGCCGAGCGCGGTCTTGATGATGACGTACGCGAGGAAGCCGGCGCCGATGCCGTTGGTGATGGAGTACGTGAACGGCATGACGGCGATGGTCAGGAACGCCGGGATCGCGATGTCGTAGCGGTCCCAGTCGATGTGCTTGACCTGCGTCATCATCAGGAAGCCGACGGCGACGAGCGCGGGCGCCGCCGCCTGCATGGGCACGATGGTCAGCACCGGGGTGAGGAAGAGGGCGATGGCGAACAGGCCGCCGGTGAACAGGTTGGCGAAGCCGGTGCGGGCGCCCTCGCCGACACCCGCCGCCGATTCGATGTACGTGGTCGCGGACGAGGCCGACGCGGCACCGCCCGCCACCGCCGCCGCGCCGTCGATGAGCAGCACCCGGCCAAGACCCGGCACCTGGCCCTGCTCGTCGAGCAGATCCGCCTCCGCCGTGACACCGACGACCGTGCCCATGGTGTCGAAGAAGTCGGACAGGATGAGCGTGAAGACGAGCAGCAGTACGGTGACGACGCTGACCTGACCGAAGGCACCGAACACGTCGAACTTGCCGAGCAGCCCGAAGTCGGGGCTGTCCACGAGGGTGTCCGGCAAATCGGGCGTGGTCAGGCCCCACGTCTTGATGTCCGCCGCCTTGTTCAGGACCAGGGCGAGGACGGTCGTCACGACGATGCTGATGAGGATCGCGCCCTTGACCTTGCGGGCGAGCAGCACGATCGTCAGCACGACCCCGAAGCAGAACACGAACATCGGCCAGCCGGTGAGGTTGCCCGTGCCGAGCTGGACCGGCACGGTCGTGTTCGCGGCATCCGGGATGCGGGTGACGAACCCGGCGTCGACAAAGCCGATGAACGCGATGAACAGGCCGATGCCGACGCTGATGGCCTGCTTGAGCGGCTGCGGGATGGCATGCATGACCGCCTCGCGCAGACCGGTCAGGACCAGCACGCAGATGATGATGCCTTCGAGGACGATCAGGCCCATCGCGTCGTCCCACGTCATCAACGGGGCGAGCTGGAAGGCGACGACCGCGTTGAGACCGAGTCCGGCCGCGAGCGCGAGCGGGAGGTTGCCGCCGATGCCCATGATGACCGTCATCACGGCGGCCACGAGCGCGGTGGCCGTGACCAGCTGGGCCGGGTCGAGCTCGGCGCCGGTCTTGTCCTTGGCGCCGCTGAGGATGATCGGGTTGAGCACCAGGATGTACGCCATCGTGAAGAACGTGGCGAATCCACCGCGTATCTCCCGGCCGTAGGTCGACCCGCGTTCACTGATGCGGAAGTAGCGGTCGAGCGGACCGCTGGGGACACGGGGTCCGCCGGGTGCCGGGTACGCGTCGTGCGGAGCGCCGGTCGCGCTGGGTTTCATCAACTCTCCAGGATGTGCGCATGACTTGGGAGCGCATGGAGCGTGCGCGGATGAACGCATCCGGAATCAGGGGACTGTTGGATGAACATCCGACTCCGTCGTCGGCGGCGTGATGCGCGAACGCACATGCGAAGCGCTGTGGATCATACGGACGGATGGTCGGCGATGCGCGCTCGATTGCCCCGAAGTGGCAATGGTTGCAAGGACGTTATGGAGATTCTGCGGCTACACCCCGCGCCCGCTGGATGTATGCACGAAAACCGCCCCTGGATCTATGCACTAAATGTGGGGTCTGTGGAACGCACAGTAGCCAAATCGATCATCTGTCTCTATTATCCCGGGCTGTGCCTGGTCCCCCCTCCCATGACCCGCCCCCGCCCTTCGACGCCGGTGCCGCGCGCCGCATCCGCGAGTCCCTCGGCATGGCTCCCGGCCATGTCGCGCACGGGATGCGCGCCTCGTTCGGCATGGGGCACATCACCCCCGACACGATCGCCGCGTGGGAACGCGGGATCGCCGCGCCCAACCCGGGCGAACTCGCCGCACTCGCCGCCGTGCTGTGGTGCGAGCCGACCCAACTCATCGGTACGCCCCGTGCGTTGAGGGAGCATCGGCTGATCCGTGGCTATGCCGCCGTCGATGTCGCCCGTGCGGTCGGCATGGACACCGCCGCATACGAGGCCGCCGAGCGCACGGGCGTATGGACGGGTGACGCGCGCCAGTCAGGAGCGCTGGCGTCCGTGCTCGGGCTCTCCGTGCGCGACCGTCTCGCGGTCACGGGCGCGAACGGCCGCCTGGCCGAACTGCTCGGCGAGGCGGTCAGCACCCGCTGGCAGGCGCACTCCCGAGCCCTTGCGAAACTGACCGGTATCGACCGAAAGATGCTCGAAGCGCCGCTGCGCTTGATGCACCAGGAGTACCAGAACCTGATGACCGCGACCTTGAGCCGGGGGATGGTCGGCAAGTCCGCGTCCGGCGAGCAGGGCCGGGCCTATCTGGAGCAGATCGTCGACCGCTTCTGGTCGCTGTTGAACATGTGACGGCGGCCGAGCGCGTCGAGCTACCCCCTCATCGCCGCCGACCGCATCTGACCCCCGGCCGCCCGCAGCGTGAGCTCCGAGCCGGTGGCCACGCAGGGGTGGAACCCCGTGGCGAGCCGGTCGAGGAGGGCGCGCAGCCACCGGGCGTCTTCCGGCGAGGCGTGGCGCAGACACATGCGCCGGGACTGCAGCGGGACGATGTGCAGCTCGATGAGCCGGCCCGTGCCGGGCTCAAGTGAGGCCAGGTAGAGGAGCCGCAGGTCGTCGCGGTACTGCTCGTACCCGGTGATGCCCTCGTAGTCATTGATGAAATCGCCGCAGCCGTACAGGACGAGCTTGCCTCGGTACGTCTCTAGGGGGCGCGGGTGGTGCGATGAGTGGCCGTGCACGAGATCCGCTCCGGCGTCGATCAGGGCGTGCGCGAAGGCGACTTGGTCCCGGGGCACGCGGTAACCCCAGTTGGAGCCCCAGTGGACGGAGACCACCGCGATGTCGCCCGGACGCTTCGTCCGCCGTACGCGGTCGGCCACTTCGGCAGCGGCGGCGTCGGACGTGTCAGCCACGAAGCTCACCCCGCTGCGGTCTTCGGCCGCCGCCCAGCCGTACGGAACGCCACTGGACGGCATGCCGAAGGCGAAGACCAGGAGCCGGTGGTCCCTGTCGAGCGGGACGCTCGCCGGGCGGCTCGCCGCGTCTGCGTCCTGGCCCGCGCCGGCCGTCCGCAGCCGTGCGTCGGCCAGTGAGTCGAGCGTCTCCGTCAGCCCGCGGCGGCCGAAGTCAAGGACGTGGTTGTTGGCCAGGACGCAGACGTCGGGCCGGGCGGCCGCCAGGCAGGGGACGTTGCCGGGATGCATCCGGTAGTGGATGCCCTTGCCCGGCGCGAACGAGCCGCCGCGCGTGACGCTGGTCTCCAGGTTGATGACGCGGGCGTCGGGCGCGGCCGCCGCAAGGACCTCCAGCGCGTCCCCCCAGGGCCACGCGAAGTCGACCGGACGCGGGATGGGCCCGTTCACCGCCTCCGCCAGGGCGACGTACCCGTTGGCGTCCCGCACATATCGCTCGCGCAGCTCCGGGTCGCCGGGGTGCGGCAGTATCTGGTCCACACCACGGCCGAGCATGACGTCGCCGCAGACGAACAGCGTGGTCATGCGGCCTCTCCCTGGGGTGTCGTGGGGTCGATGAGCCGATCAGTCGACGATGCCGATCAGCGCGAGGGTGATGTTGTCGGGGCCGCCGGCCTCGATGGCGGACTTCCACAGTCCGAAGGCCGCCCGCCCGCCGTCCTGGGCCCGCAGCACCTCGTCGATCGCTTCCTCGGGCACGGGGTCGGTCAGGCCGTCGGTGCACACCAAGTAGCGTCGCCCCGTGGTGAGGGGCGTCGTGCTGATGTGCGGTGTGATCGGGGTGAACCGCGGAGCGCCGCCGAGCGACTGCGTGACGATCGACGTGGTGCGCCGGCCGGGCTCCGGTGCCGGGCTGTCGTCGACGCTCATGCGGTGCAGCGCCGCATCGCTGCCGCTCACGTCCAGCACTCTGCTGTCACCGACGTTGAACACAAGGAGTTCCGTCGGGAGGACCACGATCCCCGCGACCGTCGTCCCCATGGTGATCAGCTCCGGGTCACCGTCGGCCACCGCGTACACGGAGTGATTGCAGGCGTCCAGCGCGTCACGCACGGCTTGTTCGCTGTCCAGGGTGGGTCCGAGCGAAGCCAGGTGCCGGACCACGAGGCTGCTGGCGACCTCGCCGGCCGGCTGGCCGCCGATGCCGTCGGCGACCGCCACGACGAGCGGCGTACCGAGCGGGAACCCCAGCGTCTGCGGGTTCTCGGTCACGGTTCCGCACAGCGTCCATGGCCCGACGGCCAGACTGTCCTCGTTGTGATCGCGCATGAGCCCCGGGTGACTCAGGGCGGTGACCGTTACGTACGGCATCTCCATCCCGCCTCTCCGCCAGGGCGGGCGCTTTCCGCACCTCCATTGTCGCGCCGTGCGCCGCCGCGAGCGCGGTCGGAGCGCGACAATGGAAGGTGCCGAACGAGATGGGGCGAACACTGTGCTGTTCAGCGACCGTGTGGATGCCGGGCGCCGCCTGGCCGGAGCGGTGCGGCATCTGCGGGAGGAAGGGCCGGTCGTCCTGGGCCTGCCCAGAGGCGGCCTGCCGGTGGCCTTCGAGGTGGCGCGGGCGCTCGGTGCCCCGCTCGATGTGATCGTGGTCCGCAAGCTCGGCGTCCCCTACCAGCCGGAACTGGGCTTCGGGGCGATCGGCGAAGGCGGCGTACGCGTCATCAGCGAGGAGATCGTGCGCCACTGCGGCATCCGGCCCGCGGAGCGCGCCGCCGTCGAGCGCCGGGAGGAAGAGGAACTGCTGCGGCGGGCGCGGCGGTACCGCGACGGGCGCCCTCGGACAACGGTCGACGGCCGCACGGTGATCGTGGTGGACGACGGGATCGCGACCGGCGCCACGGCTGCTGCCGCCTGCCGGGTCGCACGGGCACAGGGCGCGGCCCGCGTGGTGCTCGCCGTGCCGACGGCTCCGGCGGACACGCTGGACCGGCTGCGCGAGGTGGCGGATGAAGTGGTGTGCCTGGCCGCGCCGGACCTGTTCGGCTCCGTGGGCCAGTGGTACCGGGACTTCTCGCAGACCACCGACGAGGAAGTGATCGCCTACCTGGCGCAGGCCGCCCGCTCCGGACCCGTCGAGGCCGAGGTCGAGATCGACGCGGGCGGTATCGGCCTTGTCGGAGACCTCGCTCTGCCGGAGGGCGCCCGCGCGGTGGTGATGTTCGCCCACGGCTCCGGCAGCAGCAGGCACAGCCCGCGCAACCGGTCGGTGGCGTCGGCCCTGCGCGCGGCGGGCCTCGGCACGCTCCTCTTCGACCTGCTCACTCCCGCCGAGGAGGGCGACCGGGCGAACGTCTTCGACATCGACACGCTGGCCGCGAGGCTGTCGGGGGCCACCCGCTGGCTGCGGCAGCGCGAGTCCGTGGCGATCGGCTACTTCGGAGCAAGCACCGGGGCCGCGGCGGCGCTGCGGGCAGCCGCTGACGACGCGGCCGATGACAGAGCTGTCGGCGCCGTGGTCTCCCGGGGCGGCAGGCCCGATCTCGCCGCGCCCCGCCTCGGCGACGTACGCGCACCGACCCTGCTCATCGTCGGCGGGCACGACCCGATGGTGGTCGACCTCAACCGTGCCGCCCAGGCGGAACTGCGCTGCGAGAACCGCCTCGACATCGTCCCGGGGGCCACGCACCTCTTCGAGGAACCGGGAGCCCTGGACCAGGTGGCCGACCTGGCCAGGGACTGGTTCATCAGTTACTTGACAGCAAAGGACGGTCGGCCCGGTGCCGGCGGCCCCGGCGTGCCGGAACAGCCGCACGGGCACCGTGAGTTACCCGGCGCACTCCGGGCACAGTCCCCGATAGGTCACCTCGACATCGGACACCCGGAAGCCGAACCGTTCGGAGGGCGGCAGCGCCGTCAGCGGGTCGCCGTCGGGATGCACGTCCCGGATGGCGCCGCAGCCGGAGCAGACCAGGTGCTGGTGCGGATGGTGGGCGTTCGGGTCGTAACGCTTGGCGCGTCCGTCGGTGGCCACCTCGACCACCTCGCCGAGCGAGACGAGCTCACCGAGGGTGTTGTAGACGGTGGCACGGGAGATCTCCGGCAGCCGGGCGGTGGCGCGCGCGAGCACCTCGTCCGCGGTGAAATGGACGTGTTCGCCGTCGAGCACCTCGGCGACCACCCGGCGCTGAGCGGTCATCCGCCAGCCACGTCCGCGGAGCCGTTCGAGCAGGTCGCTCATGTCCACCAGCCTAACTTTGCGTCGTTGAGCATCGTCCGACGAATGAATCCGTACGGCGCCCTGTCTGTCGTATTGACTTGGACTTGGTCCATCGTAGGATCGGTTCCGGCCGACAGCCAAGGGACAGGGCAACAGCAGGGAAAAGCGCGTGACTTCAGCAGACGGGTCCGCTCGACGCGGCATCCGGTGCACCGCTCGCCGACCATCGGTACGGCGAGCAGGCGGGAGTCCACGGCCTGGAGCCGTTCGAGGACCAGATCCTGCTGGAGAAACCTGCCCCCGTCGACCCCGAGCGCATCGTCCGTGTGCGCGCCGGTGCCCGGTCGGTGACCACCCCGCCTTCGGCGGCCCGTGCCCCGGCCTACGCACCACTCCGCAGTTCTTGAGCTTTGTGATCCGCCCCGTCCGGAAGGATTCCCATGACTGAGAACCATGACGCGATCGTCACCGACCCGAAGCCGGAGGAGACAGGCGGCTGCCCGGTCGCGCACGGACGCGCACCGCACCCGACCCAGGGCGGCGGAAACCGCCAGTGGTGGCCGGACCGGCTCAACCTGAAGATCCTCGCCAAGAACCCCGCCGTGGCGAACCCGCTGGGTGAGGAGTTCGACTACGCCGAGGCCTTCAAGACCCTCGACCTGCCCGCGGTGAAACGCGACATCGCCGAGGTGCTCACCACCTCGCAGGACTGGTGGCCCGCCGACTTCGGCAACTACGGCCCGCTGATGATCCGGATGGCCTGGCACAGCGCGGGCACCTACCGCATCAGCGACGGCCGCGGCGGCGCCGGCGCCGGCCAGCAGCGCTTCGCCCCGCTCAACAGCTGGCCGGACAACGCGAGCCTCGACAAGGCCCGCCGTCTGCTGTGGCCGGTCAAGAAGAAGTACGGCCAGAGCCTCTCCTGGGCCGACCTCATGATCCTCACCGGCAATGTGGCCCTGGAGTCGATGGGCTTCAAGACCTTCGGCTTCGGCGGCGGCCGCCCCGACGTCTGGGAGCCCGACGAGGACGTCTACTGGGGTCCCGAGACCACCTGGCTCGACGACGAGCGCTACACCGGCGACCGGGAGCTCGAGGACCCGCTCGGCGCCGTCCAGATGGGCCTCATCTACGTCAACCCCGAGGGCCCCAACGGCAACCCGGACCCGATCGCCGCGGCCCGTGACATCCGTGAGACGTTCCGCCGGATGGCGATGAACGACGAGGAGACGGTGGCCCTGATCGCGGGCGGCCACACCTTCGGCAAGACCCACGGCGCGGGCGACGCGGACAAGGTCGGTCCCGACCCCGAGGCCGCCCCGATGGAGCAGCAGGGCATCGGCTGGAAGAGCACGAACGGCACCGGTGTGGGCGCCGACGCGATCACCAGCGGTCTGGAGGGCATCTGGACGAACACCCCGGTCACCTGGGACAACAGCTTCTTCGAGATCCTCTTCGGCTACGAGTGGGAGCTGTTCAAGAGCCCGGCAGGCGCGTACCAGTACCGTCCGAAGGACGGCGCAGGGGCGGGCACCGTCCCCGACGCCTTCGACGCGTCGAAGACGCACGCGCCGACGATGCTCACGACCGACCTCTCGCTCCGGTTCGACCCGGCCTACGAGCAGATCTCGCGGCGCTTCAAGGACAACCCCGAGGAGTTCGCGGACGCCTTCGCTCGCGCCTGGTTCAAGCTGACCCACCGCGACATGGGCCCGATCGTGCGCTACCTCGGCCCGGAGGTGCCGGCGGAGCAGCTGGTGTGGCAGGACCCGCTGCCCGCGGTCACGCACGAGCTCGTCGACGCGGCGGACATCGCCGCCCTCAAGAGCCAGGTCCTCGCATCGGACCTGACGGTGTCCCAGCTGGTGTCCACCGCGTGGGCGTCGGCCTCGTCCTTCCGCGGCAGCGACAAGCGCGGCGGCGCCAACGGCGCCCGTATCCGCCTGGAGCCGCAGAGCGGCTGGGAGGTCAACCAGCCGGACGAGCTGGCGACCGTGCTGCGCACCCTGGAAGGGATCAGGGACTCCTTCAACTCGGCCCAGAGCGGCGGCAAGCAGATCTCGCTCGCCGACCTGATCGTGCTGGCCGGCGCCGCCGGTGTCGAGCAGGCCGCCAAGGACGGCGGCGTCGAGATCGAGGTCCCGTTCACGCCGGGCCGCGCCGACGCGTCGCAGGAGCAGACGGACGTGGAGTCGTTCTCCGCGCTCGAGCCGCGCGCCGACGGGTTCCGCAACTACATCGGCAAGGGCAACCGCCTCGGTGCCGAGTACCTGCTGCTCGACAAGGCGAACCTGCTGACCCTCAGCGCCCCCGAGCTGACGGTCCTCGTCGGTGGTCTGCGCGTCCTCGGCGCCAACCACCAGCAGTCGAAGCACGGCGTCCTCACCACCAAGCCCGGGACGCTGACCAACGACTTCTTCGTCAACCTGCTCGACCTGGGCACGGAGTGGAAGTCGACGTCCGAGGCCCAGGACACGTTCGAGGGCCGCGACGCCGCCACGGGCGCGGTCAAGTGGACCGGCACCCGTGCCGACCTCGTCTTCGGCTCGAACTCCGAGCTGCGTGCGGTCGCGGAGGTCTACGCGAGCGATGACGCGAAGGGGAAGTTCGTGCAGGACTTCGTCAAGGCGTGGGACAAGGTCATGAACCTGGACCGGTTCGACCTGGCCTGAGGCGCATAGGACGACGGCGGCCCGGGCCGCCCCCCCGGGGGGGGGCCCGGCCCCCGGGTGGGGGGCGGCGGGGTGCGGCGGGGGGGTGTAAACAAAAAACAGCCCCCCACACACAGAAAGGG
>NZ_JBHYIG010000134.1:0-25618 GCF_042740015.1 Streptomyces sp. NPDC059037 | reverse complement strand
TCCAGACAATTATTACCCCGTACACCCTTGTGGTGGGCGGGGTTTTTCAGATTTTGACCAGGTGACAAAGTCCCCCCCCGCGCGCCCGGCGCCGCACGGGTGGTGTGCGGCGCCGGACGGCAAGGCGGAGGGTGTTACTCGGCTCAGACGTTGACGCCGAAGTCCTGCGCGATGCCGCGCAGGCCCGATGCGTAACCCTGGCCCACGGCGCGGAACTTCCACTCGGCGCCGTTGCGGTACAGCTCGCCGAAGACCATCGCCGTCTCCGTCGAGGCGTCCTCGGAGAGGTCGTACCGCGCGATCTCCGCGCCGCCCGCCTGGTTCACGACGCGGATGAACGCGTTGCGGACCTGGCCGAACGACTGCTGGCGGGACTCGGCCTCGTAGATCGAGACCGGGAAGACGATCTTGTCCACGTCGGCCGGGACGGCGGCCAGGTCGACCTTGATCGCCTCGTCGTCGCCTTCGCCCTCACCGGTGGTGTTGTCACCGGTGTGCTCGACGGATCCGTCCGGGCTCTTCAGGTTGTTGAAGAACACGAAGTTGCCGTCGCTGCTGACCTTGCCCTCGGCGTTGGTCAGGATCGCGCTGGCGTCGAGGTCGAAGTCCGTACCCGTCGTGGTGCGGACGTCCCAGCCCAGACCGATCAGAACAGCGGTCAGGCCGGGCGCCTCCTTGCTCAGCGATACGTTGCCGCCCTTGCTGAGGCTGACTCCCACAAGTCCTCCCAATAGTTGTCCAGGGGCGGGGAGCCCCAGTCGTGCTTTGCCATCAGATCAACGAGTGGATCCTAGTGACCGGTTCCCGGCCGCCACAGGCTCTGCACCTGAAGAATCACAGGGTGTCACCCCTGAGGAATCACAGGGTGTCGAGCGCCTTGACGTACTCATTGAGGTCACGGGCGTCCGGCAGGCCGTTGACGACAGTCCAGCGCACCACGCCCTCCTTGTCGATGATGAAGGTGCCGCGCACCGAGCAGCCCTTCTCCTCGTCGAAGACCTCGTACGCGCGCGAGACCTCGCCGTGCGGCCAGAAGTCGGACAACAGGGGGTATTCCAGACCCTCCTGTTCGGCGAATACCCGCAGCGTGTGCATGGAGTCGTTCGAGACGGCGAGGAGCTGCGTGTCGTCGTTGACGAACTTCGGCAGCTCGTCACGGAGCGCGCAGAGCTCGCCGGTGCAGACGCCGGTGAACGCGAACGGATAGAAGAGCAGGACCACGTTCTTCTCACCGCGGAAGTCCGAGAGCCGCACGGTCCGCCCGTGATTGTCCTTCAGCTCGAAGTCCGGGGCCTTGGTGCCGGTCACGAGTCCAGCGAGCGCCATGAGTACGCATCCCTTCGACGGTGCCCCTCCGGTGGGGCTGTTCGGGTGACACCCACCCTACGTCCGCCGGTCTGCGCCCCTTTGGGCGCATCGGTCCCCTGCCGCACACGTACATCGGACGTTCACCTCACGCATGCGTGAGGCCCCCGCCGACAGATGTCGACGAGGGCCTCACAGCGGTCTCTGCTGGGGTCGCGGCTCGCGCGAGTGGCTAGCGCTTCTTGGCTGCCGCCTTCGGCGTGAGCAGGCGGCTGCCGCTCCAGTCCTTGCCTGCGTTGATGCTCTTGGTCTGGGACAGACCCGCGGTGGTGGCCGCCTCACCGATGTCACTCGGCTCGACGTAACCCTCCCGACCGGTCTTCGGAGTCAGCAGCAGGATGTGGCCGCCCTCCTCCATGTACGCGATGGCATCCACCAGCGCATCAGTCAGGTCCCCGTCGTCCTCACGGAACCAGAGCACCACGGCATCAGCCACGTCGTCGTAGTCCTCGTCGACGAGCTCGGAGCCGATGGTCTCTTCGATGACCTCGCGGAGCTCCTGATCGACGTCGTCGTCGTAGCCGATCTCCTGGACCACCTGTTCGGGCTGGAAACCAAGCCTTACGGCAAGGTTCGTCTCCGCGTGGTCCGCGGTCGCGCTCACGGATTGCCTCCTGATCATGTTTTTGGGTATGCCTTCAGCCACGCGCGTGCGCGGGGCGTTGGCCGTAGTCCACACGGGCGGGACGGATCGCGCAAGTACCCGGCCGTCAAGACCGCTGAAACGGTGACGTTCCCGGCCGTGTCGCCGCAACTCAAGACCCATCTGCCAGATCCTTCTTCGCGCGTTCCTGGCGCGTACTTCGCTCGTACGGCGCCGATGCGGGCCGATGGGGACTGACGTCCGAACGACCTTACGAAGCGACTAGGCAGGATGGGCGTATCGTTGCGATTTGGCCGAGCCTACCCCAGGGCCACCGCGCGGACCTCTCGGTTACCTCTCAGTAGAGATGACGATTCCGCCCCCGCGGTACACGATGGGGAACGTCTCACAGCCAGGCAGAACCCAGGCGAAAGCCCCAACAGCGAAGGAACAGCGTGGCTTCCGGATCCGATCGCAACCCGATCATCATTGGCGGCCTGCCGAGTCAGGTCCCGGACTTCGATCCCGAAGAGACCCAGGAGTGGCTCGACTCCCTCGATGCCGCGGTCGACGAACGCGGCCGCGAGCGTGCCCGCTACCTGATGCTCCGGCTGATCGAACGCGCGCGCGAGAAGCGTGTCGCCGTGCCCGAGATGCGCAGCACGGACTACGTCAACACGATCGCCACCAAGGACGAGCCGTTCTTCCCCGGAAACGAGGAGATCGAGCGCAAGGTCCTGAACGCGACCCGCTGGAACGCCGCGGTGATGGTCTCGCGCGCCCAGCGCCCCGGCATCGGGGTCGGCGGTCACATCGCCACCTTCGCCTCCTCGGCCTCGCTCTACGACGTGGGCTTCAACCACTTCTTCCGCGGCAAGGACGAGGGCGACGGCGGCGACCAGATCTTCTTCCAGGGGCACGCGTCCCCCGGTATCTACGCCCGCGCGTTCCTCCTCGACCGGCTCTCCGAGCAGCAGCTCGACGCGTTCCGCCAGGAGAAGTCGAAGGCTCCCTACGGCCTGTCGTCCTATCCGCACCCGCGCCTGATGCCGGACTTCTGGGAGTTCCCGACGGTCTCCATGGGCCTGGGCCCGCTCGGCGCGATCTTCCAGGCGCGGATGAACCGCTATATGGAGGCGCGCGGCATCGCCGACACCTCCAAGTCTCACGTCTGGGCCTACCTCGGCGACGGCGAGATGGACGAGCCCGAGTCGCTCGGCCAGCTCTCCATCGCCGCGCGCGAGGGCCTGGACAACCTGACCTTCGTCGTCAACTGCAACCTCCAGCGCCTCGACGGCCCGGTGCGCGGCAACGGCAAGATCATCCAGGAGCTGGAGTCGCAGTTCCGCGGCGCCGGCTGGAACGTCATCAAGCTGGTCTGGGACCGCAGTTGGGACCCGCTGCTCGCCCAGGACCGCGACGGCATCCTGGTCAACAAGCTGAACACGACGCCCGACGGCCAGTTCCAGACGTACGCGACCGAGACCGGCGCCTACATCCGCGACCACTTCTTCGGCGGCGACCACCGGCTGCGCGCCATGGTCGAGAACATGACCGACGAGCAGATCCTGCACCTGGGCCGCGGCGGCCACGACCACAAGAAGGTCTACGCGGCCTACGCGGCGGCCAAGGCCCACAAGGGCCAGCCCACCGTGATCCTCGCCCAGACGGTCAAGGGCTGGACCCTCGGCCCGAACTTCGAGGGCCGCAACGCCACCCACCAGATGAAGAAGCTGACGGTCGACGACCTCAAGGGCTTCCGCGACCGTCTGCACATCCCGATCACGGACAAGCAGCTGGAGGACGGCGCCCCGCCGTACTACCACCCGGGCCGGGCCTCCGAAGAGATCCAGTACATGCACGACCGCCGCCAGGGCCTGGGCGGCTACGTCCCGACCCGTGTCGTGCGCTCGAAGCCGCTGCCGCTCCCCGAGGACAAGACCTACGCGACCGCGAAGAAGGGTTCGGGCCAGCAGTCGATCGCCACCACCATGGCGTTCGTCCGCATCCTGAAGGACCTCATGCGGGACAAGGAGATCGGCAAGCGCTTCGTGCTGATCGCCCCCGATGAGTACCGCACCTTCGGCATGGACGCCTTCTTCCCGAGCGCGAAGATCTACAACCCGCTCGGCCAGCAGTACGAGGCCGTGGACCGCGAACTCCTCCTCGCGTACAAGGAGTCGCCCACGGGTCAGATGCTGCACGACGGCATCTCGGAGGCAGGCTGCACGGCGTCCCTCATCGCCGCGGGTTCGGCCTACGCCACACACGGCGAACCGCTGATTCCCGTGTACGTCTTCTACTCGATGTTCGGTTTCCAGCGCACCGGCGACCAGTTCTGGCAGATGGCCGACCAGCTGGCCCGCGGCTTCGTCCTGGGCGCCACCGCCGGCCGTACGACCCTGACCGGCGAGGGCCTCCAGCACGCGGACGGCCACTCGCAGTTGCTCGCCTCGACCAACCCGGGCTGTGTCGCCTACGACCCGGCCTTCGGTTACGAGATCGCGCACATCGTCAAGGACGGCCTGCGCCGGATGTACGGCCCCGACAGCGAGGACGTCTTCTACTACCTCACCGTCTACAACGAGCCGATCCAGCACCCGGCCGAGCCCGCCGACGTGGATGTCGACGGCATCCTCAAGGGCGTCTACCGCTTCAAGGCGGGCGAGCAGGGAGCCATCCCGGCACAGATCCTCGCCTCCGGTGTCGCGGTGCCGTGGGCGGTGGAGGCCCAGCAGATCCTCGCTTCGGAGTGGAACGTCAAGGCGGACGTCTGGTCGGCGACCTCCTGGAACGAACTGCGCCGCGAGGCGGTCGAGGTGGAGCGCCACAACCTCCTGCACCCCGAGGAGGAGCAGCGCACCCCGTACGTGACGCAGAAGCTCTCCGGCGCCCAGGGCCCGTTCGTGGCCGTCTCCGACTGGATGCGGAGCGTCCCCGACCAGATCTCGCGCTGGGTTCCCGGCACGTACCAGTCGCTCGGCGCGGACGGCTTCGGCTTCGCGGACACCCGCGGTGCCGCCCGCCGCTTCTTCCACATCGACGCGCAGTCGATCGTGGTCGCCGTGCTGACCGAGCTGGCCCGCGAGGGCAAGCTCGACCGCTCCGTACTGAAGCAGGCCATCGACCGCTACCAGCTGCTCGATGTGACGGCCGCGGACCCGGGTGCCGCCGGGGGCGACGCCTGACACGTGCCTGGCCGGCACGCGTCTGGACAGCACACGCCTTGAGCAGGGGGCGGCGGACCACAGGCTCCGTCGCCCCTTGGCATTTCCTACGATGCCCATATGGAAGCGCCCACGAAGCAGTCGACCGCACAACTCCGGTGGGAGCGACGCACCCAGCGTCCGCTCCTCGCACTCGCGGTGACCTTCGCCGTCGCCTACGCCGTACCCATCGTGGTGCCCGACGCGAGCAGAGCCGTGTCGAAGACCTGCACCGTGGTGGAGTGGATCGTCTGGGGCTCGTTCGCCGCCGACTACCTCATACGTCTCCACCTCACCGACCACCGCAAGCGGTTCGTCCGCACTCACTGGCTCGACCTGTGTGCTGTCATCCTCCCGATGCTGCAGCCACTGCGACTGCTGCGGCTTGTCTCGACTCTGCTGCTGGTGGGGCGGCGAGCCCGGATGGCGTCGCAGATTCAGCTGACGACCTATGTCGCCGGCGCCGTGGTGGGCCTCCTCATGTTCGGTTCACTGGCTGTCCTTTCGGTTGAGCGGGAGTCGCCGGACGGCAACATCAAGACCCTTGGCGACGCGGTGTGGTGGTCCTTCACCACGATGACCACCGTCGGCTACGGCGATCACGCGCCCACGACCGGGCTCGGGCGGATCCTCGCGGTCGGTCTGATGCTGTCGGGCATCGCGCTCCTCGGTGTCGTCACCGCCAACATCGCGGCCTGGTTCATCGCTCGTTTCGACCGGGACGATGTCGAGGAGCGGCGCCAGACGGCCGCGATCGAGGCGCTGACGGTGGAGGTGCAGGCACTGCGGGCGCAGGTGGCGGCGTTGACGGGTGAGGTGCCCCCGGTCAGTTCTCCCAGACCTTGAAGGCCCGTACGCGATAAGGCGATTCGGGTGTCCAGGTGCCGCCGCCGGGATAGGTGTCGAACTCCCCGGTCTCGGCGCACTCCGCCGACTGGTAGGTGGTGACCGGTCGGCCGGTGCGATTGGCGAGGGCTTCAGCGCTGCCCCCCTCCGGCAGCGCTACACAGCTCTCGATGTCGATCTCGGACAGGTCGTACACCTGTCGAGCACCCCGGAACTCCGCTTTCCCCCAGAGACATAGCTCCCCTGGCCCGCACCCGGCGAGTGTCGGTGGCGCGGCGGCGCCGACGCGCTTGGCCGGTGTCATGGAATCGGCCTGTGCGACGGCCGTCGAGGCCCCCGCGTGTGCGGGTGTCAGGATCACCGCGGCGAGGGCGGCAGCAGCGGAGAAGGTCGCGGGCATGGTCGTACGCATCTGATTCAACTCCCGTGTCGTGTCGATCACTTGTCAGAACTGTGACCCACTCGCTCGCTCCGTCGGAAGGGGTACGGATGTGCGTCACCCAGATAGGCGAAAGCCCCCCAGGCTGACCCTGAGGGGCTTTCCCTGATGCGCGGACGCCGGGCGGATGCTTGCTCAGCGTAATGCGGCATACGCGGCGTATTCCCTAGATGTGCCCAACTCCGGCGCCCGCATCGGCGTTGGAGCCGCGCTTGGTCAGGACGGCCACCAGGGCCGCGATGACCGAGACGACACCGGCGACGGTGAAGGCCAGGCCCATGCCGGACATGAACGTGTCGTGCACGACGTCCGTGATCTTGGCGAGTACGCCTTCGTTGACGCCGGGGGCCTTGGCCACCTGCTCGGGCACGGCGCCGATCGCGGCCGCCTTGTCGAGGCCCGGCGGCGGCGCGTCCGGCAGACCCGAGTCCTTCCACTCGCCCGCGAGGTCGGAATTGACCTTGTTGGACATGACGGCACCGAGGACGGCCGTGCCGAGGCTGCCGCCGACCTGCATGCCGGCCTGCTGGAGGCCGCCCGCCACACCGGAGAGCTCCAGCGGGGCGTTGCCCACGATCACCTCGGTGGCGCCGACCATGACCGGGGCCAGGCCCAGGCCGAGGAGGGCGAACCAGAGCGACATCGCGGCCGTGCCGGTCTCCGTGGTCATGGTCGTCATGCCGAACATCGCCACGGCCGTGAGCACCATGCCGCCCACCAGCGGGATCCGCGGGCCGAACTTGGTGATCAGCGCGCCGGCGATCGGCGAGGAGACGATCATCATGGCCGTCAGCGGCAGCAGGTGCAGCCCGCTGTCGACCGGGCTCATCCCATGCACGTTCTGCAGGTAGAAGGTGACGAAGAACAGCCCGCCCATGAAGGCGAAGGCCATGAGCACCATCAGCACCGTGCCCGCGGAGAGCGGTACGGAGCGGAACAGGCCCAGCGGGATGAGCGGCTCCTTGACCTTGGTCTCCCACACGGCGAAGAGCACGAAGAGCACGACGGCCGCGCCCAGGAAGGCCCACGTCTTGCCGCTGCCCCAGCCCCAGGCGTCACCGGCCTTGATGAGCGCCCAGATGAGGGAGAACATCGCGCCCGAGAGCAGGACGATGCCGGGGATGTCGAAGGACTTCGGCGCGTTCTCCGCGCGGTGGTCCTTGAGGATCACCAGGCCGAGGACGAGCGCGACGACACCGACCGGCACGTTGATGAAGAACACCGACTGCCAGCTGACGTGCTCGACCAGCACACCGCCGAGGATCGGGCCGCCCGCGGTGGAGGCTCCGATGACCATGCCCCAGATGCCGATCGCCATGTTCAGCTTCTCGGCCGGGAACGTGGCGCGCAGCAGGCCGAGGGCGGCCGGCATCAGCAGCGCGCCGAAGAGACCCTGGAGCACACGGAAGACGATCACCAGGGAGACGCTCCCGGAGACGCCGATGGCCCCCGAGGCGGCGGCGAAGCCCACGACGCCGATGAGGAAGGTCTGCCGGTGGCCGAAGCGGTCACCGAGCTTGCCCGCCGTGATGAGCGCGACGGCCAGCGCGAGGAGGTAGCCGTTGGTTATCCACTGGACGTCCGCGAGCGAGGCGCCGAGATCCTTCTGGATGGCCGGGTTGGCGATCGCCACGATGGTGCCGTCCAGCGCGACCATCATCACGCCGATCGCGACGGAGAAGAGCGTCAGCCAAGGGTGGCCACGCAGGCCCTTGGTCGCGGCCGGAGCGGACGAGGGCTCCGGCGCCTTGTCCGCCTTGTCGACGGTGGTCTGACTAGTCATGTGCGCGAGGCTAATGTCAGCCGCTGACAGTTGACAAACCAATTCACAAGTCGGTAACTGTCACGTCGCTCACAGATAAGGTGAGCTGAGCGGACAGGCAGGAAGAGGACCACGGTGTGAGCACCGAGCAGCAGGCGTCGGACTCGACGGAGTCGCAGGTCGAGGCGTACGGAGACATGGCCGACGAACCCTCCCGGCCCGGTCTTCGCGAGCGCAAGAAGCAGCGCACTCGTGACGCGCTCCTGCGTGCGGCACTCGAGCTCTTCACGACCAAGGGGTACGAGGAGACGACCGTCGACGAGATCGCCGAGGCCGTCGACGTCTCCCAGCGCACGTTCTTCCGGTACTTCGCCAACAAGCAGGAGACCGCCTTCGCCGTGCAGGAGATGGTGGAGCGGCGGTTCGTGGAGGTGCTGCGCGAACGGCCCGCCGGCGAAGCGCCGTTCATCGCACTGCGCGAGGCCGTCATCGGCGCCTGGGACGCGATGAGCCGGTCCATCGAGGAGGTCGTCCCGGTCGAACTCCACATGCGCACCTACCGGATGATCGAATCCACCCCCTCCCTGCTCGCCGTCCACCTGCGCCGCTCCATCGAGATGGAGGAGGAGATCGCGCGGGTGATCGCCGAGCGCGAGGGTCTCGACATGGACGAGGACCCGCGACCGCGGGTGGTGGTGGCCGCGTTCAGCGGGGTGATGCGGGTGACCGGTCAACTGTGGGGAGCGGGCGAGGACACCAGCGTCGAATCGATCCGTGCACTCACCGAGTCGTATCTCGACCACCTGGGGCCGGCGCTGGCGGAGAACTGGCGCAAGGAGTGATCGCGTACGCAGGGTGCGACCACGTGACGCGATCAACTTCCGTAGCATTTCGCTACGTTGAGTGGCAGCCATAAACACCGTACGTGACGGTGCGCCCCAAGTGCGCTGCGCTTACGCGCCACCTACGGAGCGTGATGAAATCGCGCGATGCGCGCCCGCTTTGCCTCAATTACCCCACAGGAAACGTGATCTGCCTCACCCAGCGCACGGCAGGCATCACGATTCTCCTAGGCTGTCGCGTAGTGACTTCCTTCGACTCCTCCCCCCAACTCAACGTCTGGCGCGCATTGCTCGCGCTCGCCGTCGTGTTCGTCATGCTGGCGACGACCGGCTGGACCGCGGTGCGCAACCACAAACACGCTGCGTCGCCGCTCGAAGCCACGCTCTCCGCCTGGGAGCGAGGGCACATCAACGGTCGGCCGCTGCCCGACCCCGATGGCCCGGCCGGCAGGCTCGCCCACTTCTTCGCCTCGCTCGACGCGCAGGATCGCGCCCGGCTCGCCGCCCGCTACCCCCTGGCGGTCGGCAACATGAACGGCGCCCCCGTAGAGCTGCGATATCGCGCGAACAACATCGCGCTGGGCAAGGCCCGCAAGATCGAGCAGCGACGCATGCACGACAAGCGCCTCTCGCCCCTCGGGCAGCAGGAGGCAGAGCGCAGGATGAAGCGGTTCGGCGTGATGATGCGCCCGGGCCGGCAGGTCCTGTCCTTCGACCCGATGGGATCGGGCCGCATAGCCGAGGTCTTCGGAGACCTCGACAAGGCGTCCAGGGTGTCGGTCGTGGTGCCCGGTGTGGACACCAACCTGCTGACCTTCGAGCGGACGTTCCGCAAGTACTCGGCGCCCGTCGGCATGGCCAAGGCCCTGTACGGCGCGGAGCGTGCGGCGAGCCCACGCGCGCGTACCGCCGTGATCGCCTGGGCGGACTACACCGCGCCCGTCGGTCTCGGTGTGGACGCGGCGACGTCCATGCGCGCGGAGGACGGCGCGGTCCGGCTCGACTCCCTGGTGCGCGGACTGCCCGGCCACTCCCCCGTCGCGTTGTACTGCCACAGCTACGGCTCGGTGGTCTGCGGGGTCGCTGCGCGGGACCTGCCGTCCCGTGTCTCCGACATCGCGGTCGCGGGCAGCCCCGGAATGCGCGCCGACTCGGCGTCGCAGCTGGGCACCGGTGCCCGGGTCTGGGCCACCAGGGACGGCGACGACTGGATCGCAGATGTACCGAACATGGAGGTCGGCGGGCTGGGTCACGGGGCCGATCCGGTCTCACGGGACTTCGGCGCGCGGGTGCTGTCCGCCAGGGGCGCGGTCGGCCACACCGGGTACTTCGAACCGGGCACGGAGAGCCTCAGGAACTTCGCCGACATCGGCATCGGCTCGTACCGCTCAGTGCGGTGCGCGGACGGGGATGACGCGTGCCGGGAGGGTTTTTCCGGCACGACAGCGGCCTGACGCGCGTAGAAATCGACAAAACAGCGGCCCGCCGCAGGAGGGACGGAGGCGCGCGTGCCACCTACGATGAGCCGCATGGGTGACGTACTGGCCGGATTTCATGCCGCCTGGGAGTTCGAGTCCGACTCCGTGCTCATCCGCTACGAACGGGGGATCCGCACACCGAAGCTCCTGCAGGCGCTCGGTGAACGCCGCATCCCCCATGAGGCGATCGCAGCGGTGACACTGACTCCTGGCAAGCGCGGGACGGTCGTCCTGCACGCCGTGCCGAGACCGGGCGCGGATCCGCTGATGGAAGCGGCAGCGGGTCAGCTCAAGGACGGCTGCGACCCGTACAGGCTCGTGCTGCCCGCCGAGCGGGAGACGCTCGCGGAGTACTACGCGGACGAGCTGCGGGCCCTGCTGACCCCGGACGACTGCGGGCCTCCGGATCGCTATCTGGTCGCCGCGCCGGAGACGCCGCTGCAGTTCAAGGCGTACGACGGCAAGGCGTCCTTCGACGGCAAATCGGTGGCCTTCCGATGGTTCTGGACCGGCGCTTCGTCCGCGAAGTGGAAGGCCGGCGACCAGAGCTTCCTGGTCACGGACCTGAGCGGCGTCGAGTGGCGCTCTCCCGAGGTCTTCGAGGGCCATCTGCGGCTGCTGCGTCGCGAGACCCCCATCGCCCAGCCCGCGCAGGCGGACCAGGACCCCGCGGCCGTCGTCTTCGGTCTCGGGTACGGCCCGGTGCACGAGTCGCTGCCCTTCGCGGCGTCCGTGCTCGCCGCGGTGCGGGCGTCGGGCCCGGCCCCGACCCCTGGCACGGTCGGCGCTGCCGCCCCGGTGACCCGGCGCGATCCGGCGGACATCGCCGAACGTATCCGGCACCTCGGCGAGCTGCATCAGGCGGGGCTGCTGACGGACGAGGAGTTCACGTCGAAGAAGGCCGAGCTGCTGGCGGAGCTCTGACCTTGCGAGGCGGGAGCTGCGAGGTCGGAGCCGGTTCACGGGGCATGGCGGGGCCTGCGGGGCTCGGGTCATACCTCGGTATGACCGGGGGCTCTGTTCGTACCTGGGTATGAGGTGCGGGTCAGCTCCGCGGTACGACGCCGCGGGAGGTGCTTCGTGCCTACGCTGAGCAGGCCATGAGCAGCGCATCGACACCACCGGACCAGGATCCCCGCCCATCGGCCGCCGAGCCGGGCCGGCGCGGGGGCGCCCTTCGACGTGCGACCGCGGGCGCCCGCGAAGGGCTCGGACGGGCCGGGGTGTTCTTCACGACGCCCGCGGGGCGGACCGAGCCTCTGCTGGCGCAGGCTCCCCAGCGCTGGATGCGCCTGCTGCCCCTGATCATCGCGCTGGCGTTCGTCGCGACACTCATCCCGGTCACCACCCAGGTGCTCACGAACGACTACGGGGTGAGCGGCGGCCTCGCGGGTGCCCTGGGCGTCGCCCAGTCCGCACCCCTGCTGCTGGCGATCAGCCGCCCCATGCTCGCCTGGTACATCATGATCGTCGCCGATGTACTCGGGGCGATCGTCACGATGTCCGCGAGCCAGGACCGTCCCGCCCCCTGGACAGCCATGATCATCGTGGCGTACGTGGCCCTGTGCCTTGTCCTCTCACTGCGCGAGAGCCGGCGCACCCTCCTGGGCATCTGGCTGGTCACGGTCGTCACGAGCCTTGTCCTCGGCGCGTTCCGCGACGCCGACAGCCAGGACACCAGCGTGCTGCTGATCGTGCTGAGCGGTGTCGCGTTGCTGCTCGGCGCCCTGCTGCGGGAGCGCGGCGACGCACAGCGCAGACTCGTCGAGCAGGAGACCATCAGCGAGGCCGAGCGCGCCCAGCGCACCCTCCTCGAGGAACGGGCGCGTATCGCCCGGGAGTTGCACGATGTCGTGGCCCACCACATGTCCGTCATCACGGTGCAGGCGGACTCCGCGCCCTACCGCCTCCCCGGCCTTCCGGACGCGGCCCGCGAGGAGTTCGGGAGCATAGCGGCGAGCGCCCGTGAATCCCTCACGGAGATGCGGCGGCTGCTCGCGGTGCTGCGCAGTGAGGACGCACAGGGCGAGCGGGCCCCGCAGCCGGGGCTCAGCCGACTGCCGCAGCTCGTGGAGGCGACGGTGCGCGCCGGCCTGCCGGTCGATCTCTCACGTCCCGAACTGTCCGTGCTCACACAACTGGCCGATGTGACACCAGCCGTCGACCTGTCGGCGTACCGCATCGTCCAGGAAGCCCTGTCGAACGTGATGCGGCACGCGCCGGGAGCACGCACCTCCATCACCCTGACCCTGGACGAGGAACACCTGCTGATCCTCGTCGTCAACGGCCCGGCGACCGATCCACCCGCTCCGCTGGAGGGCGGCGGCACGGGCCACGGACTCGTCGGCATGCGCGAGCGCGTACGGTTGGTCGGCGGCTCGGTCGACACCGGGCCACTGCCCGACGGTGGCTACCGCGTCGCGGCCCAACTCCCCCTCTTGAAGAAGGACTCCGGCACCGCATGACCATCCGCGTGATCATCGTCGATGACCAGAACATGGTGCGGGCCGGCTTCGCCGCGCTGCTCGCGGCGCAGAGCGACATCGACGTCGTGGGCGAAGCGCCGAACGGCAAGGAGGGTGTCGACGTCAGCCGCCGCACCCATCCCGATGTCGTCCTGATGGATGTCCGGATGCCGGAGATGGACGGACTGGCCGCCACTCGGGCCCTGTTGGACCCGCCGCCCGGCGTGGTGCACGTTCCCAAGGTGCTGATGCTCACCACCTTCGACGTGGACGACTATGTGTACGAGGCGCTGCGCTCCGGCGCATCGGGTTTCCTCCTCAAGGACGCCCCGCCCGCCGACCTGATCTCGGCGGTCCGCGTGGTGGCGGCCGGGGAGGCACTGCTCGCACCGTCGGTGACGCGGCGGCTGATCACGGACTTCGCCAAGCAGCGGCCGCGCAACGACCAGTCGCTGCGGCTGAACGGCCTGACGCCGCGTGAGACCGAGGTACTGGTGCTGATCGCGCGCGGGCTCTCCAATCAGGAGATCGCCGAGCGCCTGGTCCTCGCCGAGCAGACGGTGAAGACCCATATCGGCAAGGTCCTCTCCAAGCTGGACCTGCGCGACCGCGCACAGGCCGTGATCTTCGCCTACGAGTCCGGGCTCATCACGCCCGGCGAGCAGTAGAGCCCCGCCCCCCTACCGCGGTATCAGCTCCACATACCCCGGTATCAGTTGCGAGTTGGCACCGCAGTGTGAGGTGTCGCGGGTCATCGTCTTCCTACCTTTCCCCTCGTCACGCCAGAGCGCGCAACGAATTGGGGAGGGAGACGGGCCATGCGCCTTCGTTCTCAGGAATCTCGCAGGTCTCGCAGGTCTCGCAGGTCTCGCAGGTCTCGCAGGTCTCGCAGGTCTCGCAGGTCTCGCGGCAATTGGAAGGCCCGCAGCAAGCGGACGCTGATCGCCGCGGCTCTCACGACGACGGTCGTGGCCGGTACGACGGGCTGGGCCGTCGGCAATGAACAGCAGCCGATCACCGGCCCACCACCGGGCACGCATGCCTGGCGCGCAGACCATACGCAGGGGGTGGAGCTGCCGGATCCGGCGACCGCGTCCCCCGCCCGAGTGGCCGCGTTCTTCGGCTCGTTGAGCGACGCCCGGCAGCATGAGCTGGCGGAGCGGCACCCGTCGGTCGTCGGCAATCTGGACGGCGCCCCGACTCCATTGCGGTACGAGGCCAACTCCCTTTCCCTGAAGGCCGAGCGTGACCGCGAGCGGGCCCGCGCGAGCGATCCGGGCCTCACACAGCAGGATCATGAGCGGGCCCGTTCCCTGGTCGCCCGGTACGAAGAGCTGCTGGATCCCGGTCGGCGGATACTCGCCTTCGACCCGCGCGGCAGGGGCCAAATCGCCGAAGTCTACGGCGACTTGGCGAGCGCCGACCGTGTGTCGGTCGTCGTGCCGGGATCCGACATCGACCTGAGCACTTTCGACCGCTCGAAGGACCAGTACGGCACACCGGCGGGGATGGCACGCTCGCTGCACGCGGCGGCGGGTGACCGCACGGCCGTGGTGGCCTGGGTCGGGTACACCACGCCGGTCGGTCTCGGCCCCGACGCGGCGACGGGACGGCTCGCGGAAGCGGGAGCTCCCCGCCTCGCGCGATTCGTGCAGGGCCTGACGGCGTCGGGTGCCCCGCGGCCCGCCGTCTTCTGCCACAGCTACGGCTCGGTGGTGTGCGGCCTCGCGGCTCCGAAGCTGCCGGCGTCCGACCTGGTGGTGCTCGGCTCCCCCGGCATGCGTGCGGACAGCGTCGCCGATCTGCACACCACCGCCCGCGTCTGGGCCGCCCGGGACGACAGCGACTGGATCGGCGATGTGCCGAACGTCGAGCTGTTCGGCCTCGGCCACGGCGCGGACCCGGCAGGACCGGGCTTCGGCGCCCGGCGCGTTCCCGCCGAGCGGGCCGAGGGCCACACCGGCTACTTCGCGCCCGGGACGGATTCGCTGCAGGCCTTCGCCGCGATCGCACGGACACCTTCCGGCACCACACCGGACAGCGGCATCGACGGAAGTGAGCCCTCCGCCGGCGCCCGTCCCATCGGAGAGCGGTCATGAGCCTCACGCCCCTGGCCAAGCTGCGCGGGACCGCGGCAGCGATCGACGCCAAGACGCCCGCCCATCGCGACCGGGCCATAGACGGACTGCGCGCGCTCGCCCTGCTCGCCGTGCCGACCGGGCACTGGCTGCTCGGCGGCTTCACCCTCGACGCGGAAGGCGCGCTGCACAATGCCAGTCCCCTGGCCGCGTTCGGCTTCTTCGCACCGCTGAGCTGGGTGCTGCAGATGCTGGGCATCTTCTTCCTGGTCGGCGGATATGCCTCCGCTCTGTCGTACCGCCGTGCGGTGGCGCGCGGCGAGTCGACGGGGCGGTGGCTCCGCGGGCGGGTGGCACGCCTCGGGCGCCCGGTCCTCGGGGTGACGGCCGTATGGGCCGCGCTGATCCCGGCGTTGTACGCGCTGGGGGTGCCGGGGACGACTCTGCGCACGGGGTCCACGCTGGTCATACAGCCGCTGTGGTTCGTCGGCATCTATGCGGTGATCACCGCGCTCACGCCGTGGTGCATCCGAGCGGCAGAGCGGCTCGGGGCCTGGGCCGCGGCGCCGCTTCTCGGCTCGGTCGCCGTCGTCGACTTCCTGCGCTACGGGCCGGTCGGGGACGCCATGCCGTCCTGGCTGAGCTTGTTGAATCTGCTGCCCGGCTGGATGTTCGCCTATCAACTGGGCGTCAGCTGGGGCGAGAAGAGGCTGGGCAGGCGGGGCGCGTGGCTGCTGCTGATCGGGGGCACGGCTCTGTTCGCCGCCTTGCTGCTCGCGTTCCACTATCCGGCGTCGATGGTCGGCGTGCCGGGCGAGGCCCGGACCAATTCGCATCCTCCGTCGCTGCTGGTCCTGGCTCTGGCGGCCGTGCAGAGCGGTGCGGCGATCCTGTTGCGCGAGCGGATCGGGAGGCTGCTGCGCAGGCCCGCGCTGTGGGCGCCGGTCGTCGTGATCAACCTGTCGGCGATGACGATCCTGTGCTGGCACCAGACGGCGCTGCTCGCCGCGGCCGTGCCCGGTTCGTTCCTCGGGGGCACGGTGCCGGGGCTGACCGCGGCACCGGACACCCTGGGCTGGATAGCCGCCCGGACCGCCTGGCTTCCGGTCTTCGGAGCTCTGCTGGTGTTGATAGGCAGCCGCACGCGCGGCTTCGAGGCGCCCTGGAAGCGGGCGACGCACGGGCGTCGGGCCCTCGCCGGGCTGCTGGCGGCCGGGTTCGCGGTCTTCGCCCTGGGGCTGGCGTGACCGGCCCGAGCCGGTGGGCGGGGACGCCCCGGCAGGGCCGAGGCGTCCCCCTGGGGCTACTCCCGGCCGGCCGAGGTGAACGTCATGTCGGCGTAGCGATCGCCCGCGACCTGGGCGGCAATGGGGGCGAGGAGGTCGAGTTCGGCGGGGGTGAGCTCGATGCGGGTGGCCGCGGTGTTCTCCTCGACCCGGGTGCGCTTGCGGGTGCCGGGGATGGGGACGACGGTCAGCCCGTAGGTCTGGGCCTGCCGCTGGACCCAGGCGAGGGCGATCTGGCCGAGGCTCACGCCGTGGGCGTCGGCGACGGTGCGCACCGGTTCGAGGAGGGCCGAGTTGGCGGCGGCGTTGTCGCCCGTGAAGCGGGGCTGCTGGCGGCGGAAGTCGTCCTCGCCGAGTTCCTTGTCGGCGCTGACGAACGAGCCGGTGAGGAAACCGCGGCCGAGCGGCGAGTAGGGGACGAGGCCGACGCCGAGTTCTGCGGCGGCGGGGACGACGCCCCGCTCGATGTCCCGGCTGAAGAGCGACCACTCCGACTGCAGGGCGGCGATGGGGTGGACGGCGTGGGCGGCGCGGAGTTCGGGGCCGGTGACCTCGCTGAGGCCCAGGTGCTTGACCTTGCCCGCGGCGACGAGTTCGGCCATCACGCCGACCGTCTCCTCGATCGGCACGTTCGGGTCGCGGCGGTGCATGTAGTAGAGGTCGATGGCGTCCACGCCGAGGCGTCGCAGGCTCGCGTCGACGCAGGAACGGATGTACGCGGGGTCGTTGTTGATGATCCGCTTCGTCGGGTCGTCCGGGTGCACGGCCAGGGCGAACTTGGTCGCGATGACGACCTCGTCGCGATGAGCCTTGAAGAAGGGAGAGAGGAACTGCTCGTTCTCACCGGCGGCGTAGGCGTCGGCGGTGTCGTAGAGGGTGACGCCCAGGTCCAGGGCGTGTTCCAGGGTGGCCCGGGCCTCGTCGGCGTCGGTCGGGCCGTACGCGAAGCTCATGCCCATGCAGCCGAGTCCCTGGACGCCGACCTCGGGTCCTTCCGTCCCGAGCTGGACCTTCGCGATCTGGCCTGTCTGTGCGGTCATCAGGTTCAGTGCCTCTCCGGCGCCCGTCGGGCGTCCGAGTAAAAGTTGATCTTGTAGTCGAGTACGGCGAGCGTGTCCTGGAGTTCCGCGATGCGCGTGCGGACGTCGCGGCGCGTCTGTTCGAGGAGTTCGTGGCGCTCGGTGAAGGTGTGGTCGCCTTCGCGGACCAGCTCGGCGTAGCGGACCATGTCGGCCACCGGCATTCCGGTCAGGCGGAGCTTGCCGACGAAGGTGAGCCAGTCGAGATCGCGGTTGCGGTAGCGGCGCTGGCCCGTGTGGGAGCGGTCGATGTGGGGCATCAGGCCGATTCGCTCGTACCAGCGCAGGGTGTGCGCGGTCAGGCCGATGAAGGCGACGACCTCGCTGATCGTGTAGTGGTCCTGCCCGTCGGGGCGTGGGTGGGCGGTGGGCGCCGAGGCGCAGGCGTCAGGCTTTGTGTCGGTCAGTCCCTGTGCGGGGGTGGTCTCGGTCTCCATCACCGTCATGACCACCACGCTAGAACCTTGGAGTGCACTCGAAGCAAGCGGTACCGGGAGGAAATATGTGACGGAAACAATCCACGGGAAATCCCGTCGAGCGGTGACTACGGTGCCGATCATGACTGTTGTTCGCCGTGCGCTGCCAGAGGATGCCGAGGAACTGATCAGGTTGCGGCAGGTGATGATCGACTCGGTCTTCGCCGCCCGTTCCGGGGGCGAGTCCGACACCAGTTGGCATGCCGAGTCCGTGCCCACGGTGCGGGGCAGACTGGCCGATCCGGACGGGGAGTTCGCGGCGTTCGTCGTCGACTTCCCCGGCCGGCCGGGGAGGCTGGCGGCCCTGGTCGTGGGGACGGTGGACTACCGCATCGGGCGGGCGGGGAATCCGCACGGGGTCGTCGGCTACGTCTTCAGTGTCGCCACCGATCCCGAGCAGCGGCGCCGTGGGTATGCGCGGGCTTGTATGGAGGCGCTGCTCGACTGGTTCCGCGAGCGAGGTGCGGGCAGTGTCGATCTCAACGCGTCGGCGGAGGCGGAGCCGCTGTATGCCTCGCTCGGCTTCGTGCGCAAGCCGGACCCCTCGATGCGGCTGAGCCTCTAGGGCGCTTACGCTCGTACGCATGCAGAGCCTGGCGTTGATCGAGAACTGGCCGGTACCGACCGCTGCCGCCGCCGTCGTCCGTGCGGACGGCACGATCGCCGGGGCCCATGGGCCCACGGGGCACCGGTTCGCGCTCGCCTCGGTCACCAAACTGCTCGCGGCGTACGCGGCGCTGGTGGCGTACGAGGAGGGGGCGATCGAGCTCGACGAGCCCGCCGGGCCCGAGGGGTCGACCGTGCGGCATCTGCTCGCGCACACCAGTGGGCTCGCCTTCGACGAGCACCGGGTGACGGCGCCTGCCGGGACGCGGCGGCTGTACTCGAACGCGGGGTTCGAGGTGCTGGGGGATCACATCGCCAAGGCGACGGAGATTCCCTTCGGGGAGTATCTGCGGCAGGCGGTGCTTGAGCCGCTGGGCATGGGGGCCACCTCGCTCGAAGGGGGTGCCTCGCCCGCCAAGGACGGGGTGTCCACCGTGGATGATCTGGTGAGGTTCGCGGCGGAGGTGCAGGTGCCGCGGTTGCTGGATCCGCGGACTGTGGCTGAGGCGATGTCCGTGGCGTATCCGGGGCTGAAGGGGGTGCTGCCGGGGTACGGGCATCAGAATCCCAATGACTGGGGGCTCGGATTCGAGATCCGGGACTCCAAGTCGCCGCACTGGACGGGGAGTTCTTCTTCGGCTCGGACGTTCGGGCACTTTGGGCAGGCCGGGACGTTCCTGTGGGTCGATCCTGATGCGGGGGCGGCGTGTGTCGCTCTGACGGATCGGGCGTTCGGGCCCTGGGCGGTTGAGGTGTGGCCCGCGTTTACCGATGCGGTGCTCTCCGAGCTGTAAGCGGGCCTCGATCGACCCCTGGGTTATCTGTGCCCCGCGTCTTGGGTGCCGGACGGGGGTTTCCGCAGCCCGGCGGTTCGGGGTGCCGCCGTTGTGCCCACCCTTCCCCAAGCTCTCGGCTCCGCTCGAGCAGGGGAGACCCCACTCGCCCCAGCGGCACGACTGCCCACAACGGCGGCGGCGAGTGGCACGACTGCCCACAACGGCGGCGGCGAGTGGCACGGCTGTCCACAGCTGTGAGCGGCAGCGGGCGCCGCTGGGCGCGTCCCGCTCTCACCCCGTCATCTCCCACACCAGCAGTTCCGCCCCCGTCGGAGACGTAGCCGCCGCCTCCTGAGGGGCCTCCCCCGTCAGCCGTGCCGCGTCGCCCTGCCGTAGATCCGCCCCGCCCAGGCGGACTTCGCCGCGCACCACGTGGACGTACACGAAAGGTGCGGACGGTAGCGCGGTGCGTTCCTGCGGGGACAGGCGGCGGACGTGGAGGAGGGCTCCCGCTGCCGGGACCGCGTAAGGGGTGGAGTCCGCGATGCCGTGGACCACCTCGTAGGACGGGTCGCCTCCCGGTGCGAGCGGGGAGAGCCACATCTGGACGAAGACCAGGGGATCCGCTCCGTCGTTGCGTTCCACATGGCGGACGCCGCCGCCCGCGCTCAGGCGCTGGACGTCGCCCCGGCGGACCACCGACTCGTGGCCCGTGGAGTCGCGATGGGTGAGCTCGCCCTCGGCCACCCACGTCACGATCTCCGTGTGGCTGTGCGGGTGCTCGTCGAAGCCCGCGCCGGGCGCGAGCCGCTCTTCGTTGCAGGCCAGGATCGCGCCGAAGCGGAGGTTGTCGGGGTCGTAGTGCGGCCCGAAGGAGAAGGCGTGGAAGGTCTCGATACCGGTGCCGGGCTCCCCGCCGCGGTACCGATCGCCGGAGCGCCGTACATCAATCACGCACCCACGGTAGACCGCGCATCGCCCGCCGCCGCCCGGAAACCCGCACCCCGGCCAAGCCCCGACACCGCGCGCCGCCACCCGCAATCCTCACCCCGCATACGCCCCGGCACCGCGCGCCGCCACCCCTGATCCCCGCCCCACATACGACCCGGCACCGCACACCACCGTCCCCAATCCCCACCCCACACGCGACCCGACTCCGCCCGCCCCCACCCCCAATCCCCACCCCACATACGACCCGGCACCGCACACCACCGTCCCGATAAGGCAGTCTTGTCCCCGTGCCCGAACCCTCTGCGAACGAAGCCCACCAGGACGCCCACCAGGCAGCCCATGAGGAAGCCGCCCGTCAGGACGCACATCGGAAGGCTCACGCGCACTCAGCCACGCTGAAGCGCCTGGAGCAGTCCTCCGGCAGTCTGGCGGCGCAGGCCATCGCGCGCATGGACGAGACGTTGTCCTGGTACCGGGCGATGCCACCGGAGAACCGGTCGTGGATCGGCCTGGTGGCGCAGGCCGGCATCGCCGCCTTCACCGAGTGGTTCCGGCATCCGGACGCGCCACAGGCCATCTCCACCGATGTCTTCGGGACCGCACCCCGCGAGCTGACCAGGGCGATCACCCTGCGCCAGACCGTCGAGATGGTGCGTACGACGATCGAGGTGATGGAGTCCGCGGTCGACGAGATCGCGGCCCCGGGAGATGAGTCCATCCTCCGCGAGGCACTGCTCGTCTACGCCCGCGAGATCGCCTTCGCCACCGCCCAGGTCTACGCGCAGGCCGCCGAGGCACGCGGTGCCTGGGACGCCCGGCTCGAGTCGCTCGTCGTCAACGCCGTCCTGTCCGGGGAAGCCGACGAGGGGGCCGTCTCCCGCGCCGCCGCGCTCGGCTGGAACTCGCCCGAGCACGTCTGTGTCGTCCTCGGCACCGCGCCCGACGGCGACAGCGAGCTCACCGTCGAGGCCATCCGCCGCGCCGCCCGGCACGCCAAGCTGCAGGTCCTGACCGGTGTGCTTGGCGACCGCCTGGTCGTCATCGCGGGCGGCAGCGACAATCCGCTGCAGGTCGCCAAGGGGCTCATCGGTCCGTATGCGGCCGGGCCCGTCGTCGCGGGCCCCATCGTCCCCGACCTGCTCGCGGCCACCCGTTCCGCACAGGCGGCGGCCGCCGGGCTCAAGGCGTGCGCCGCCTGGCAGGACGCCCCGAGGCCCGTTCTCGCGGACGATCTCCTGCCGGAGCGCGCGATCGCGAGCGATCCCGCCGCGCGGGAGCAGCTGGTGGAGGAGATCTACAGACCGCTGGAGGAGGCGGGCTCCGCGCTCCTGGAGACGCTGAGCGTCTATCTGGAACAGGCGAGCAGCCTCGAAGGGGCCGCCCGGATGCTCTTCGTGCACCCCAACACCGTGCGCTACCGGCTCCGACGTGTGACAGACGTCACCGGCTGGTCGCCCTCCGACGTACGCTCGGCATTCACGCTGCGCATCGCGCTGATCCTGGGGCGTCTGGCCGACGGAGATCTCCAACCGTAGGTTTTTGTCGGGCCCCTACAATTCCCCCAGCCGTTCTTGGTCCCTGTCCCCACGGGCGGCTTCCACCGTCCACAAGAGAGAGTGTGAGAGTGCTCGTACTCGTCGCTCCCGGCCAAGGCGCCCAGACGCCCGGCTTCCTGACCCCCTGGCTCGACCTCCCCGGCGCGGCCGACCGCCTCGCGGCATGGTCGGACGCCATCGGGCTCGACCTCGCCCACTACGGCACGCAGGCCGACGCGGACGCGATCCGCGACACCGCCGTGGCCCAGCCGCTCCTTGTGGCCGCCGGTCTGCTCGCCGCCGAGGCACTCGGTGACGCGCTCGCGGCGAACAAGCCCGGCGCGGTCGCGGGGCACAGCGTCGGCGAGATCACCGCTGCCGCGTACGCCGGTGTGCTCACCGACGACGACGCGCTGCGCCTCGTACGCAAGCGCGGGCTCGCCATGGCCGACGCCGCCGCGATCACGGAGACCGGCATGGCGGCGCTGCTCGGCGGCGACCCCGAGGTCACCGTCCCGCACCTGGAGAAGCTCGGCCTGACGCCGGCGAACGTGAACGGCGCGGGCCAGATCGTCGCCGCGGGCACCGCCGAGCAGCTCGCCGCGCTCGAGGCGGACAAGCCCGAGGGCGTCCGCCGTGTCGTGCAGCTGAAGGTCGCGGGCGCGTTCCACACGCACCACATGGCTCCGGCCGTCGCCACGCTCGAGGAGGCCGCCAAGGCCCTCGACGTCGCCGACCCGAAGCTGACGTACGTATCGAACCGTGACGGCAAGGCCGTGGCGTCCGGCTCCGACGTGGTGTCGCGCCTTGTCGGTCAGGTTGCCAACCCGGTGCGCTGGGACCTGTGCATGGAGACGTTCAAGGAGCTCGGCGTCACCGGCTTGATCGAGCTGTGCCCCGGCGGCACGCTGACCGGGATCGCCAAGCGCGCCCTGCCCGGTGTGAAGACGGTGGCCCTGAAGACCCCGGACGACCTCGACGCCGCATCTGCGCTCATCGCCGACACCGCATCCGCCGCCGACGCGGCGGGTGCCTGAGAAGGAGCCTGGAGAGCATGTCGAAGATCAAGCCCAGTAAGGGAGCCCCTTACGCGCGCATCATGGGCGTCGGCGGCTACCGGCCCACGCGTGTCGTGCCCAACGAGGTGATCCTCGAGACGATCGACTCGTCCGACGAGTGGATCCGCTCCCGCTCCGGCATCGCGACCCGCCACTGGGCCTCCGACGAGGAGACCGTGGCCGCGATGTCCATCGAGGCCTCGGGCAAGGCGATCGCCGACGCGGGCATCACGCCCGAGCAGATCGGCGGCGTGATCGTCTCGACCGTCTCGCACTTCAAGCAGACCCCGGCCATCGCCACCGAGATCGCGGACAAGATCGGCGCGGGCAAGCCCGCCGCGTTCGACATCTCCGCGGGCTGCGCGGGCTTCGGCTACGGCCTCACCCTCGCCAAGGGCATGGTCGTCGAGGGTTCCGCCGAGTACGTCCTGGTCATCGGCGTGGAGCGGCTGAGCGACCTCACCGACCTGGAGGACCGCGCGACGGCCTTCCTGTTCGGTGACGGCGCGGGCGCCGTGATCGTGGGCCCGTCCAAGGAGCCGAAGATCGGCCCGACGGTCTGGGGCTCGGAGGGCGACAAGTCCGAGACGATCAAGCAGACCGAGTCCTGGGACGCGTACCGCAAGGGCGCGCCCGACAAGTTCCCTGCCATCACGCAGGAGGGCCAGGCGGTCTTCCGCTGGGCCGTGTTCGAGATGGCGAAGGTCGCCAAGGAGGCGCTGGACGCCGCCGGCCTGAGCCCGGACGACCTGGACGTCTTCATCCCGCACCAGGCCAACATGCGGATCATCGACTCGATGGTGAAGACCCTGAAACTGCCGGAGCACGTCACGGTCGCCCGTGACGTGGAGACCACCGGCAACACGTCGGCCGCCTCGATTCCGCTCGCGATGGAGCGGCTTCTGGCGACCGGCGAGGCGAAGAGCGGCGACACCGCGCTCGTCATCGGCTTCGGGGCGGGTCTCGTGTACGCCGCCACGGTCGTTACCCTCCCCTAGGCATCTCGTCCGGATCATCCGGTCCGGTTCGGAAGCCGCCACACCCTCTGGATACATAAGAAGGAGCGCCAACATGGCCGCCACTCAGGAAGAGATCGTCGCCGGTCTCGCCGAGATCGTGAACGAGATCGCCGGCATCCCGGTCGAGGACGTCCAGCTGGACAAGTCCTTCACCGACGACCTGGACGTCGACTCGCTGTCCATGGTCGAGGTCGTCGTCGCCGCCGAAGAGCGCTTCGACGTCAAGATCCCGGACGACGACGTCAAGAACCTCAAGACGGTCGGCGACGCGACCGCGTACATCGTCAAGCACCAGGGCTGATCCGGCCCGAGCTCTGTCGCCACCCGGCGGTGGCGCCGCTGATCCCCTCAACACCGTGGAGAAATTTCCTGTGAACTCGACCAATCGCACCGTGGTCGTCACCGGTATCGGCGCAACCACACCGCTGGGTGGCGACGCAGCTTCGACCTGGGAAGGTCTGCTCGCGGGCCGTTCGGGTGTGAGCCTGATCGAGAAGGACTGGGCAGCCGAGCTGCCGGTCCGTATCGCCGGCCAGATCGCCGTCGAGCCCGGCGAGATCATCCCGCGTCCGCAGGCCAGGAAGCTGGACCGCTCGGCGCAGTTCGCGCTGATCGCGGCCAAGGAGGCCTGGGCGGACGCCGGCTACACCGACAAGGCCGGCGAGGACAAGAGCGTCGACCCCGACCGTCTCGGCGCGGTCATCGCCTCCGGCATCGGCGGCGTGACCACCCTGCTCGACCAGTACGACGTGCTCAAGGAGAAGGGCGTACGCCGCGTCTCCCCGCACACCGTGCCGATGCTGATGCCCAACTCACCGTCGGCCAACGTCGGCATCGAGCTGGGCGCCCACGCGGGTGTCCACACCCCCGTGTCGGCGTGCGCGTCGGGCGCGGAGGCCATCGGCTACGCGATCGAGATGATCCGCACCGGCCGTGCCGACGTCGTCGTCGCGGGCGGCACGGAGGCGGCGATCCACCCGCTGCCGATCGTGGCGTTCGGCAACATGATGGCGATGTCCAAGAACAACGACGACCCGGAAGGCGCCTCACGCCCCTACGACGCCGACCGCAACGGCTTCGTGCTCGGCGAGGGCGCCGGCGTGATCGTCCTGGAGTCCGAGGAGCACGCCAAGGCCCGCGGCGCGAAGATCTACGCGGAGGCCGTCGGCCAGGGCATCTCGGCCGACGCGCACCACATCACGCAGCCCGAGCCCTCTGGCAACGGCATCGCGGCGGCGCTGCAGAACCTGGTCGACAACACCGACCTGAAGCCCGCCGAGATCATGCACGTGAACGCGCACGCGACCTCGACTCCGCAGGGCGATGTCGCCGAGATCAAGGCGCTGCGCAAGGCCTTCGGTGACGACGTCGACCACATGGCGATCTCCAGCACCAAGTCGATGACCGGTCACCTGCTCGGTGGCGCGGGCGGCGTGGAGACCGTGGCCACGGTCCTCGCGCTGAAGCACCGCATCGCCCCGCCGACGATCAACATCGACAACCTCGACCCCGAGGTCGACGCGGACATCGTCCGCAACGAGGCCCGCCCGCTGCCCGAGGGCCGGATCGCGGCGCTGAACGACTCGTTCGGCTTCGGCGGCCACAACGTGGTGCTCGCGTTCAGGACGGTCTGACCCAGGACGCGGTCGAAAAAGGGCCCCCCCCCGGGGGGGGGGGGCCGTTTGGTCGCGGGCCACCACCCCGGTGACCCCGCCGGCGACCACCCGGGGGCGCCCCCCCCCCCCCGCCCCCCCCCCCCCCCCCCCCC
>NZ_JBHYIG010000133.1:0-25623 GCF_042740015.1 Streptomyces sp. NPDC059037 | reverse complement strand
CCCGCTGGTCTTGGGGTATGGCCCCCTCTGACGCCCCGCCGGCCGCCCCTCCCGGCGGCGGCCGACTCGAGCAGCGCGTCGGCGAGGACGGCGGTCCCGGCCGCGTCGAGCCCGGTCTGGACGAGGTCGAGCGTGCGCAATGTCCGTACGGATTCGATCAGTTCGGTCGCCGCGGTGCCGCCCTGCGGACCCAGCGGATTGCGCTTGAGCCAGACGCCCGTCACCACCTGCGGCGAGGCCCGCAACTGATCCGCGATGCGGCAGGCACCGCCCGCGGTGATGCCGTTGCAGCCGAGGTAGAGGGTCTCCACCCCCTTGGCTCCTGTCGCGGTGGCCGCCGCGACGGCCGCCCCCTCGTCGCCCAGGCCGTCGGTGCCGAGCAGCAAGTGACGTACAGGAGAAGGCCGTTCGGCATCCGAGCCGCCCCGCAGCGCATCGGCGACCAGCGCGGCGCCCTCCGCTCCGAGCGACTGCTTGCACAGGTCGAGCCGCCCGTCCGGAAGCACCGTCCCGGCCGCGAAGTCGAGGCGCTCGCCTGCCGGACGGCCGCCCCGCAACCAGTCGAGCAGCGGCTCCAGTTCGGCGGCGGGTCGTGGCACTACGCGCGGAACTCCCGCGAACGCGAACGGGCTCACGGCCGTCGGGGTGTTCACCTCGTTCACCACTCCGCCTCCCGGTAGTCCTTGAGAAAGACCCCGGAGGCGGGTGCGCCCGCCTCGCCGCGCACGATCGGGTCGTAGATCCGCGCCGCGCCGTCCACCACGTCGAGGGGTGTGCGGAAGCCTGCGCCGGCGATGCGGTCCTTCTTGGGTGCCGGGTTCTCGTCCGTGATCCAGCCGGTGTCGACGGCGCACATGTGCACGCCACGCTCGGCGAGTTCGGCCGCGCTGGTGCGGGTGAGCATGTTCAGGGCGGCCTTCGCCATGTTCGTGTGCGGGTGTCCTGGCATCTTGTTGCGCACCGCGAAGCGGCCCTCGACCGCCGTGACGTTGACGATGTACGTACGCGGGTGCGGCGATGCGAGCAGCAGGGGCAGCAGGCGGTCGCAGAGCAGGGCCGGGGCGAGCGCGTTGACCAGCTGGGTCTCCAGGACCTCGGCGGGGTCGAGGTCGCCAAGACGGGCCGACCAGGAGTTCTCCGGCGAGGGGTCGGGCAGCAGCCCCGCCTCGTCGGCCTCGGGAAGGACCAGGGCGATGGCGCCCCGCGCCGCGGAGCCGTCGAGCGCCCGCATCGGCCGGAACCCTGGCGCCGCACGCGCCCCGGCGGGCAGCGTCGCCGACTCCCCCGCCGTGAGCGCCGCGTACGACTCGGGCGGCCGCCGGACCGTCTGCGCGGCGTTGTTGACCAGGATGTCCAGCGGCTCGCCCGCCCGCCGCAACTCCTCGCACAGGCCGAGGACTTGGCGCGGGTCGCGCAGGTCCACGGCGAGCACCGTGAGCCGGTCGAGCCACTTCTCGCTGCCCGGCACCGCGCGGAAGCGCCGCTCCGTGTCGTGCGGGAAGCGGCTGGTGACCAGGAGTTCGGCGCCGTCGCGCAGCATCATCAGGGCCAGCTGGAAGCCGATCTTCACGCGGCCCCCGGTGAGCAGCGCGCGGCGCCCGCCCAGATCGGTGGTGAGCGCGCGCCGGGCACGGTTGTCGGCGGCGCAGTCGGGACAGAGCCGGTGATAGAAGGAGTCGACCTGTCGATACGACGCCTTGCAGACATAGCAGGGCCGCGGCCGCCGGAAGACCCCCACGGCGCCCGCGGCACCCACGCCACCCACGGCACCCACGGCACCCGTCGAGGCCCCGGCGACCAGCGGCGCGTCCTCGCGGCGGTCGTCGGCCCCGGTGGCGGTGGCAGCCATCACGGCCGCGTCGGCGGCGGAGAGTTCGGCGCCGCGCGCCTTGCGTCTGCGCAGCCGTCCGTCGCGGGCGAAGGACGCGGCGACCTGCTCGGCGCGCAGCCGCACCGGGTCGTCGACGGGCAGCTCGCGGAGTCTGCCGACCACGTCGTGGAAGACCGCGAGCTCCGCCTCGCCGATCCCGCCGCTCTCACTCATCCGTCCCGCCCCGCCCGTGCCGCTCGCCCGTGGTCCCGGCCGGATTCGAACCGGCGTATCCGCCATGCCGTGGCGGCGAGTCTGCCTCTGCTCTACAGGACCCCGCATACGCCCGGACCAGCAGTGATCAGCCGGCCCGCACCCCCGGATCGTAACCGCGCGAGGACCGCCGTGCCGAACGGATTTACGGCCGCCCGCCCCGGTGCAACGGTGGGCAGCGGGGGTGGAACCCATGGCGCAGACCCATGAATGGATGTTCTACGAGGTCATGTGGCGCGGCTGGGCGGGCAGGTCACGCTTGCCCTATCCCGTGCCGTGGTGGGCGCAGGCGGCCTTCCGGCGCTGGAGCGACGACTTCGACCAAGGAACGTACGAGTCCAAAGAGGCGGCCTTCGCCTCCAACGCCCTGTACCGCTACTGGCACATGGTGGGCGTGAAGGACCACCGCCAGGAGTCACTGATCGGCCAGGCGGGCGAGATCGAGCCCGTCTACGACAAGTACTGTCTCTCCTTCTTCCTCTACGAACCGGCGAGCCGCGCCCTGCATCTGCCGCAGCTGACGGGCGGCGGGACGGTCGGGCAGCGCATGGAGGCGCCGCATCTGCCGGTGGTCCTGACGACGTTCCGCACCGCCGACGGCACCGAGTTCGTGCAGCGGACCTTCGCGACCGCCGTCGGCACCCGGCAGCGCGATCTCGTCGTGACCCGCCTGACGGTGGGCAGCGCGACCGGGCAGGCGCGCGAGGGCTGGCTGTGCGCGGCGGTCATGCCGGCCGGGCCGAGCGGTTTCCAGCGGCACGACCGCAACGGCCGGCAGATCACCGACCGGCGCCTGACGTTCCTGCGCCATCTGCCGGACGAGGGGCGGGTGGAGACCAACAGCGGGTGGGGCCCGGTGTTCGACACGGCTCCGGAGCAGTACGGCGTGTACGGCAACCCGGACTTCACATACGACCCCGACTCCTATCTCACGCACAGCCCGTTCCACGACCTGGTCAACGGCGGCAAGCTGAACGGCGCGCTGCGCGCCCAGGACCAGATCGCGGGCCTGTGCAGCGCGGCGTTCGCCTGGCCCTACCGGGTCGTGGACGACGAGCTGTTCGAGCTCGACGTCCGGCTCCCGGTCGATCTCTACAGCGGGGCCGCCGACCTGGCCGAGATCAAGGCCACTCCCGCCGCACGCCTGGAGGAGGCCAACCGCGACTTCTGGACGGACAAGCTCCTCTCACAGGGAGTCCAGCCCGAACTGCCGTCGCCCGTCGCCCATTTGACGGACCGGTTCCGGCAGTGCCGCTCGCAGCTGCTCATTCTCTCCGACCACGGCGAGATCCATCCCGGGCCGACGGTGTACGACTCCTTCTGGATCCGCGACTCGTCCGTCGAGGCCACGGCATGCTCGCTGGTGGGCGATTCGGCCCTGGCCGAGCACCAGTTGGGCACGCACTACCCGCTCAAGTTCAACCGCGGGACGGGCCGGATCGGGCCGTGCGCCGAGTACGGCTTCTACGGCGGCCCGCACGAGAAGGACGACCGCGAGTGGGACAGCAACGGCCAGGCGCTGTGGGCGATCGGCCGCTTCGACCGCACGCGCGGGCGGGCCGCCGCCTTCGGAGCCAAGCTCTACACGCCGTACGTCGTCGACGGCGCCCGGTGGCTGCGGGACAACCGCGACCAGTACGGCCTGCTGCACAGCGGCTGGAGCGCCGAGCACCTCGGCGAGCGCGACAAGCCGCACTACTGGGACGACCTGTGGGGCCTGGCCGGACTGTACGAGGCGGCGCGGCTCGCGGAGCGCATCGGATCCCCCGACGTACCGGAACTCTGGGGCGCCTTCGACGACTTGAAGCGTGCGACGGCCGCGTCGGTGCGTTGGGTCCTTGAGGAGCAGCGCCGGCGCGGCGCCTGGGAGACGTACATACCGACCGGACCCGCCGACGTCGGCCGCCTCGACTCGACGATGATCGGCACGGCGGCGTTCTTCCATCCGCTGCGGCTGCACATGGGCAGCAAGCTGGGCGAGGACATCGACAGGGCGGCACGCCACACGCTCGACACGATGTACGCCCATTTCGTGACGGGCGGCTACCGGCACGAGGCGGCGTGGAACACCTACGGCCCCTATCTGACCACGCAGTTGGCGCACGCCTACCTCCTGGCCGGCGACGCGGCGCGGATGGACGCGCTGCTCGGCTGGATCGTGGGCGCGTCCATGCCGCGGACCGATGAGCGTGCGGTGGCGCTGGGCGCGTGGAACGAGCAGCACGCGTTCCCCATCGCATCCGACTACCGCGAAGTCCCCGGCCGCCACTGGTACATGGGGGACATCCCGCACGGCTGGGCGGCGGCCGAGTATCTGCTGCTGCTCCGCGACATCCTCTTCTTCGAGGCCGACGAGGACCGCGACCCGCATCTGTACATCGCTCCGGGCGTACGTCCGCACTGGGTGCCGGACGGCGAGTCGGTGGCCGTCGACGACGCCCCGAACCTGTTCGGGACGCCCTTCGGCTACCGCCTCACTCATGACGCGGGCGCGCGGAAGGTCACCGTGGAGATCGCCCGGTCACCGGAGCGGGTCCGCTATGTCTATCCGTGCCGGTTCGGCTCGGTGCGGTCGGCGACCGCGGACGGCCGTGATCTGACGGTCACGGGCGACGATGTGCGCGTACCGGCAGGGACAAGGAGGTTCACGGTCACGTACGCCTGAGGTGGAGCCGCTCCTTCTCGGAGAGCCCGCCCCAGACGCCGAACCGCTCGTCATGGGCGAGGGCGTATTCGAGACAGGCGGGGCGCATCTCGCAGAGCTGGCAGATGTACTTCGCCTCGCGCACGGAGCTGCCCGGTTCGGGAAAGAAGAAGTCGGAGCCCGTCTGCGCACACAGCGCCTGCTCCTGCCAGGCGAGTTCCGGCTCGGTGGTCATGTCGATCTTCATGCCGATGATGCTGGCAGGGCGCGCGAAACAACCGATCAACGAACGATCAACGCGGCGCGGCGAGGCGTTTCGGCCGTTGTGGCACGGGGCGAAATCCTCCGTGCCCACCAGGAACGTGGCGAAACCCCCGTCGGGTTCAAGTGATGGACGGGGCGGCCCGATCCACGGCCCCCGGCCTGCCCGGCGCCGCCCCCGGTGGCGGGCGACGCCGGAAGGTCGACTCCCTCAGCCCGCGCTCGGCGCCTCCGGCTGCATCAGCGCGAACCGCGCCCCGGACGGATCGGCGAGCTTGGCGAAGCTGCCGACGCCCGCCAGGTCCATCCGCGGCACCCGCACCGTGCCGCCCGCGGGCTCGACCTCGGCGATCACCGCGTCGATGTCGGTCACCTGGAAGTACGGAGTCCAGTAGGCCCCGCCCTCGGCTTCCTCCGGGGCGTCGGCCAGCGGCCACAGGCCGCCGAACATGTCGTCCGCGGTGCCGCCGGCGGGGTGGATCATCGTGTACGAACCGCCGGGGAAGGCCTGGGTGGTGGTGCCCCAGCCGAAGACCGTGCCGTAGAACGCGGCGGCCGCCGCGATGTCCGGCGTGTACAGCTCGGTCCAGTTCATGCTGTTCGGCGCGTCGACGAGGTCGAGGCCCTTGTTCGTGCCCGGCTGCCAGACGGCGAAGCCGACGCCCTGGGCGTCGGTGAGCACCGCCATGCGGCCGAGGTCGCCGACGTCCATCGCCTCGTACTTGACGCCGCCGCCGGCCTGCTCGACCGCCTTGCTCGTCGCGTCGGCGTCCGGCGTCTTGAAGTAGATCGTCCAGGACGGCGGGGCCTCATCGACGGGGACGGTCATGGCGCCCGCCACGGTCTTTCCGTCCGACTGATACATGCCGTATCCACCGAATTGCTCGCCGCCGGACTGGAACTCCCAGCCGAAGAGCGCGCGGTAGAAGGCGTTGGCGCGCTCCAGGTCCGGAGTGCCGAGATCCACCCACACAGGGGCACCCGTGAGGAAACGGGTACTAAGCATGATCGACTCCTTTGTCGCATCTCGCTTCCGTTCCTCCGAGTCTGGCACCTGGCACTGACACCGCACGCCGACCGCCATCTTGTGAAGGAACAACATTTCTGAGAGCGCTCTCAGCCACATCTCTTGACGCCGGATTTCCGTGACGCAACAGTGGTCGCACGGACGGCCGGCCGCACCCCCTCCCATCCCCCTACCCCCCACGTACGACATCCCCCACACCCCCACATTCCGGGAGATCCACCGTGATATCGCGTCGCGTATTCCTGTCGTCCGCAGCCGGTGCCGCAGCAGCCCTGACCTATCCGGCCTGGGGCAGCCTCCTCAGCCCCGACGCCAAGGCGGCGCCCGCCACCTGTGAACTCGCCCTGCAGAACAAGTCGTTGCCCGGCGAGGTACGCGCCTACGTCACCGGGCACGAGCAGGGCACCGACCGCTGGGTCCTGCTCAAGCCGGACGGCGGTGTCTACCGGCCCGACTCGCCGTCGGCCCCGCAGACGCCGCTCCCGGTCGACTGCTCCATCCCGCTGGGCGCGGCCGGTTCCGCTCCAAAGGTCCTGACGCTCCCTCAAATGTTCGGCGCCCGCGTCTACTTCGTGCGGGACGACAAGCTGGACTTCTTCCTCAACCCGGGCCCTTCCCTGGTCGAGCCCGCCTTCGCGACGCGCGAGGATCCCAACTACGGGCGCACCTGGTCGTTCTGCGAATTCACCTTCAACAGCACGCAGTTGTACGCCAACATCAGCTACGTGGACCTGGTCACGGCCCTGCCCATCGGCCTGACCCTGGAGGGCGACGCCAAACACACCGTTGCCCCGCTGCCCGACGGGGCAGTCGACAAGATCGCGGCCGATCTCGTCGCGCAGGGCGAGAAGGACGGGCAGCCGTGGGGCGACCTGGTGATCCGGGGCGACGGCGGGGACGTACTGCGTGTCATCTCGCCGCAGAACCTCATGGCCCCGTACTTCGACCGGCCCGACCAGATGCCGTTCCGGGACGTGTGGAACAGCTACATCGACCAGGTGTGGGAGAAGTACCGGGGCACCGACCTCAAGATCGACCTGCAGGGCGGCCGGGGTGTGTTCACCGGGCGGGTGAGCGGTGACACGCTGACGTTCGACGGCGGGCACACCTTCGCGAAGCCCACGTCCAAGGACATCTTCACCTGCAACCACGGGCCGTTCACCAACAACCCGGCGGACTCCGACGACAAGAAGGGGCTGCTGGCGCGGCTCGCGGCGGGGTTCAACCGGAGCATCATGCTGACGCATGCGGAGCAGCCGAACGGGGCGGGCTCCGGGGACTACTACAAGGACGCGGTGACGAATCACTGGGCGCGGGTGGTGCACGCGAACTCCCCCATCGGGTACGCGTTCCCGTACGACGACGTCCGGCCGGACGGGGAGCCGGATGTGTCCGGTGCGGCGCACGACGGCAATCCGCGCAGGTTCACGGTGAGCGTCGGGGCGTAGCCCGGCGAGTGCCGGGGCGTGACCCGGCATGCGAAGGCCCCGTCGCGTTCGGCACGCGACGGGGCCTTCGTCGGCAGACCTATGCGCAGCTGTTGCCCGCGGCGGGGTTGTTCTCCACCACGCCCTCCGCGAAGGCGCCGGGACCGGGACGGGCGATTGCGGAGCCGGACCCGCCGATGACGGTGACCGCGGCGAGGGCCGCCGCTGCCGGGATCGCGCACCCTTTCGTTCGGCGCGCTGGTCCGTCCGGCCGCCTACGCCGACCCCCTGCGCACCAGCTCCGTCGGCAGGACGACGCTCTCCTCCGGGCCGCCCCGCGACAGCAGGATGCGCGCCATCAACCGCCCCATCTCCTCGATGTCCTGCCGCACCGTCGTCAGCGGGGGCGACGTCTGCTCGGCCACCGGCACCATGTCGTCGAAGCCCACCACCGCGACGTCCTCCGGCACCCGCACCCCCCGCTCGTGGAGCACACGGAGCGCGCCCGACGCGGACAGGTCGTTGGCGGCGAAGACGGCGTCCAAGTCCGGGCAGCGGTCGAGGAGTTCGCGCATCGCCCGCTCCCCGCCGGCCGGCGTGAAGTCGCCCTCGGCGACGTACGCGTCGTCCGCATCCGGCAGGACGTCGCGGAAGCCGTCGAGCCGGTCCACCGCCGACGTCTGGTCGAGCGCGCCGGTGATGTGCGCGACGCGCGTGCGGCCCAGCGAGACCAGATGGCGGACCGCGGCCCGCGCGCCCCCGCGGTTGTCGCAGTCGACGTACGGCGATGTGGCCGTGCCGTCGGGCCACCCCGGGCGGCCGCCGAACACCGTCGGCACACCGGCGCCCTGGATGATACCGGGCAGCGGATCGTCGAGGTGCAGGGAGAAGACGAGCGCGCCGTCGACATGGCCGCCCGACAGATACCGGCCGACCCGCTCGTGGTCGTCGCGCCCCTCGGTCAGGAGCAGCACGAGCTGCACGTCGCGCGAGGTCAGCTCCTTGCTGATGCCGCGCAGCTGCAGCGCGAAGAACGGGTCGGCGAAGACCCGTGTCTCCGGTTCGGCGATCACGACGGCGACCGCGTCGTGGCGGCGGGTGACCAGGCTGCGGGCGGCGCGGTTCGGTACGTAGCCGAGCTCGTCGACCGCGTGCCTGACCTTCTCGGCGAGCGCGTCGCGCACCCCCGTGTCGCCGTTCACGACGCGGGACACCGTGGCCCGTGAGACCCCGGCGCGGGCGGCCACCGCCTCCAGCGTGGGGCGCGCGGCGGCGCTCGTCGGCGGCTCGGTCACCTGGGGCTCCTCTAGGACTGCGGTGAATGAAGGGCTGCGGCGGATCACGGACTGCTGCGGATCGTCCGCCGGTCAGAATACGGTCGGGCGGGGACACCGGGCGGCCACGGCCTGCGCGGTGCGCCCGGTCACCTGCGCGGCGCGTCCGCCCTGATCAGCTCCGCCGCCTTCTCCGCGAGGGCGACCGTGGGCGCGTGGGTGTGGCCGCGGGTGATCCTCGGCATCACGGAGGCGTCGACCACCCGCAGCGCCTGCACGCCGCGTACGCGCAGCGCCGGATCGGTGACCGACCGCTCGTCGCCGCCCATCCGGCAGGTGCCGACCGGGTGGTAGAGCGTCTCGGCGGAGCCGCGGATCGACCGGGCCAGGGTGTCGTCGTCGACGGTCCCGGGGTACGGGTCGAGCGGGCCAGACGTGTACGGGGCCAGGGCGCTGCCCGCGAGGAGTTCCTCGGCGCGGCGCACCCCGGCGACCAGGGTGGCGATGTCGGCGTCGGCCGTCAGATAGCAGGGGTCGATGCGGGGCGGCGCGGAGACCCCCGGCCGGGTGGGCGTGATCCGGCCCTCGCTCTGCGGCTGGAGGAGGACCACGCCGATGGTGATGCCGTGCTCGGTGGGCGGTACGAGCCCGTGGTCCACGAACGGCACGGGGGCGTAGATCAACTCGATGTCGGGGGCGGTCAGTTCGGGCCTCGTCCTGATGAAGGCGACGGCCTCGGCGACGTTGGACGTGAGCGGGCCGCGCCTGCCGAGCAGGAAGCGCCCGACGTTGGCGAGGGAATCTGCGCCGGTCAGGGTGACGGGCTGCGGGCAGCGCATGGTGACCGAGTAGGCGAGGTGGTCCTGGAGGTGACGGCCCACGTCGGGTGCGGCGACACGGGTCTCGATGCCCGCCTTGGAGAGTGCGTCGGGGTCGCCGACGCCGGAGGCCTGGAGCAGCTGGGGCGAGCCGATGGCGCCCGCGCTGAGGATCACTTCGCGGCGGGCGATCAGCTTGCCCGCGACACCGTCGGCGATCACACCGGCCACACGTGTCCCGTCGAACTCCAGCCTGCGCACCCGCGCGTCGGTCAGGATGTGCAGGTTGCGGCGGCGCCGCGCCGTCCTGAGATATCCGTCGGCGGCGCTCCATCGGCGGCCGCGGCGCTGGTTGAGCGGGGTGAGCGCGAAGCCGCCGTTGTCGGGGCCGTTCAGCTCGGTCAGTTCGCTCAGGCCCGCCGCGCGGCAGGCGTCGAGGAACGCGGGCGTGGTCGGGTTCAGTGCGCGCGGCGGCGAGATCCAGAGCGGCCCTTCCGTTCCGTGGACGCTGCCTGCGCCCGCCGGGCCCGTCCACCGCTCGGCGCGCCGGAAGTAGCGCTCGAACTCCTCGTAGGACCACTCGGGGCCCGCGGCCTCGCCCCAGGCGTCGTAGTCGTCGCGGTGGCCGCGCACCCACATCATGGCGTTCATCGAGGACGAGCCGCCGAGCATGTGGCCGCGGGGCCAGAAGAGTTCACGGCCGTCGAGGGCGGACTGTTTCGCGGTGGAGAAGTTCCAGTCGTACGGCGTCTTGAACAGCTTCGGGAAGGCGGCCGGGATCCGGATCTCGGGCTTGCGGTCCCGTGGCCCCGACTCCACGAGCGCCACCCGCGTCGCGGGATCCTCCGAAAGCCGCGCGGCAAGCACACATCCCGCGGATCCGGCACCGACGATGACGTAGTCGTACTCGCTGTCCTTGCTCAACTCGACTCCCTCGGGGGACGGTTCGCGGCGGCGTGCGTACTGGGATGTGCGGGTCGCGGGGGGTGCTCCGGACAAGTCACAGGGGCGATCCGTACAAGGAGTACACCCAACGTGTATCCCTGGGTAAAGGGTTGGCACGACGATCCGTGTGTCGTACAGGATCTCCACATGACGACCAGAAGGGCCGATGCCGACCACAGCACCTCCGTTGCCGGGCAGCCGCAGGAAGCGCCTCCGACGCCCCTCACTCCGTACGCACACCTGCCGCGCAGGTACCACGACCGTCACATCGCCCACAGCACAGTCGACGCCTTCGGGTCCGCGCACTGGCTGCTGGCCGCGCGCGAACCGCAGCCCGGACGCGGCGCCCTCAGGCCGTACGACGCCCTGGTCGTCACCGTCGACGCCGAGGGACGGGACCACGCGACGGAACTCAGCGCGCTGCGCGCCCGGTTCCCCCGGATCGACGCGCTGCCGGACGGCGGCTTCGTCGTCGCCGACGCGCGCAGCCGCAGGAGCGAGCAGCATGTGCAGGTGTACGACGCGCTGGGCCGCGAGTCGTGGACGTTCCGCGTCGGGGACGCCATCGAGCAGTTCCTGGTCGACCCGGCCGGCCGGCTGTGGGTCGGCCACTTCGACGAAGGGGTCTTCGGGGACGACGAGCTCAGCCGCCCCGGCCTGCGCTGCTGGAGCGCCGATGGCGAGCCGCTGTGGGCGTACGAGGCGGTGGAGGGCGCGGGCGAGATCTACGACTGCTATGCGCTCAACGTGGGCGAGGACGGCGTCTGGGCCTGCGCCTACGACGACTTCGCGCTCCTGGAGATCGACGCGGACCGCACGGATGGCTCCGACGGCTCCGTGCGGCCGCGCCTGAACTCCGTCGCGGGCGCGCATGCGTTGGCCGTGTGGCCGGGCCGGGCGATGTTCGTCGGCGGGTACGGCGACGACCGTGACCGTCTCGTCGACGCCGTGGTCACGCACGACCGCGTACGCCCGGTCTCGACCGGACGGCTCGTCCGGTCGGACGGCACCCCGCTCGGGCGCCGCCGGACGGTCAGCCGTGGCCGGCAGGTTTACGTACAGGAGGAGCCGCACACGGCTTGGGCAGTCCTCGACATCGGCGTGTGACTCCGCTGGGGGGGCGGGCATTGGACCCGCCTCCGGCCCGCGCGGCGCCCCGCCTACGCTGTCCGGATGTTCGCGAATCGGAGAGCGCGCAAGCAGGCGGAGCTGCATGAAGAGCTGGCCGCCAGGCTGCGGGACACGGACCCGGAGGTCCGGAGCAAGGCGGCGGCCGAGGCCGCCGAGACCGACGACCAGGAATGGGCGCTGCGCGAACTGGTGCGGGCCGTGGAGCGCGAACCGTGGGCGGAGGACTTCTCCGGGACGGTGGTGAGCGGCTTCGCGACCGCGCTGCGCCGCGAACGGCCGATCCGCGAACGCACGGAACAGGTCATCGCGCGGCACCTGGACGACCCCGAAGGCTTCGTGCGGGCCTGGACCTCGCTGACGGCGGAGCTCGGCGGCGGCCCCGCCGTGCGGGACATCGACGACGATCTGCGCGACGACATGCGGGGCCGCCTCATCGCCATGCGCCGCGAGGGCTGGACGGCCGATGGCATATCCGGCCGCGGACAGCCGGGCGGCTTCGCCTACGACCTGGCGTTCGACATCGCCGTCATGCTGACCTGCGTCGTGCTGCACCAGAACGCGCCGGTTTCGGACGAGGAGACGCGGCGGCTCCGCGCCGAGACGCGCGCCGCACTCAGGAACGCGCTGCCGCACGCACCTGGAAGCGACGAACGGGCCGCCGCGCTCGCCCCGTTGACCAAGTCCCCCGAGGCCGCGTCATGGACCGACCGGGCCCGTGCGGGCGTACGCGTCGACGAGGCGCTCGACCTGTGCACCAGCGGGGAGCAGGACCTGGTGACACTGGGCGCCGAGCTCCTGGCCAAGCTCCTCTTCGGTGAAGTGGTCCGGCTCGGCCGGGTGCGCGAGGTCCTCGACGGCCTTGTCGCGCGCGAGGCCCGGGAGAACCCCTTCCTCCTGAGCCGGATCCTGCAGTGCTACAGCCATCTGCACATGCCGATGCCCCTGGACGACCCGCCCCTCCCACTGCTGCTCGACTCGCTGCGCCATCCCGACCCCGTCGTCCGCGCCGCGGCCGCGGAGGGACTCGACCCGATGGCCGCCGGCTCCCCTGCCGAAGCTGAAGCCGTGGAGGGCCTCGTCGGCCTCCTGGAGAGCGACCCGGACACGAGTGTGCGGTGCCGTGCGGCCCTGGCGCTGCGGTGGCTCAAGTACGACGATGAACACCACGCCCGCATCGCATCCGACGCGTTGGAGCGCCAGGCGGACTCGGACGTACCGGAGATCCGCGCGCACAGCGTCGCCGACGCGCTGCGGCGCGGCGCCCCGGACGCGTACGACCGGCTGCTCGCGGGGCTCGAATTCCCCTCCGCACACTGGCAGTTGGTCCTGGCCCTGGGGAACGTGCCCGGCGGATCCGGCTTCGTCCTCCCTACGCGCTCCCAGCGCAAGGCGATCATTCAGCGCGTCGAGGCGTTGCGCGACACGGGGTGGGCCGACCGGGACATCACCGCGGACTTCACGGGTGCGGAGCGGGCGCGGCTGCTGTCCGACCTGCTGGATCTGCTGCGGGGCCGGTAACCATGTACAAGGAACTGAGGAAGCGCAGGCCGGCGGTACGGTACGAGGCGTTGGCCGCCGCGCTGCGGGGTGCGGACCCGGACGTCCGTGCCCTGGCGGCGGACGACACGGCCGAGCTCGCCGAGCTGGGGTGGGCGCTGCGGGAGTTGGCGCTGGCCGTGGCACGCGAGCCGTCGACGCACGTGCCGTTCCTGTCCGTGGCGGGCAGTCTCGCCACCGCCCTCCGTCGGCACCCGCCCCTCCGCGAGCGGACGGAGCGGATCTTCGCCGGGCATCTGGACGACCCCGAGGGCTTCGTGCGGGCCTGGACGGGGCTCATGGCCGAACTGGGCGGCGGTCCCGCCGTACGGATGGTCGACACGGACCTGCGGGACGACGTGGCGGGCCGCCTGGCCCATCTACGCGACGAGGGCTGGACGGAGGAAGGACTGTCCGGCGCCGGGCACCATCCGGACAGCATCGCTTACCACGTGAAGTTCGGGACCTCGGTCAGGGTCGCCTGCACGGCCATCCGCCGGCACGAACCACTGACCGCGACCGAGGCGGACCGGATCCGCGCCGAGACACGCGCCGTGCTCGAGCGGGCCCTGCCGCTTCCGCCCGGCGGCGATGAACGCTCGGAGCTCACCGTGTCGTTGGCCATGCAGCCGGACGAGGGGTCGTGGTCGGACCGTGCCCGGCACGGGGCTCGGATCGACGAGGCGCTCGCCTGGTGCGCGAGCACGGAGCCGGACCGGGTGACGCTCGGCGTCGAGCTGCTTGCCTCTCTGCTGCTCGGTGACACGCTCAGGAGCGAGCAGATCATCGCCACCCTCGACCGCCTGGCCCGCGAGGAACCGCATCCCTTGACCCTGAGCAGCATCATGTACTGCTACGGGATCATGCACCGGCGCACCCCCCTGCAGGACCCGCCCTTCCAGCTCTTCTTCGACGGCCTGAACCATCCCGACGAGCGCGTCCGTACCGAGGCCGCCGGCGGCCTGGAGTTGCTTGCGCCCGGCACCCCCGAGGAGGGCCGCGCGGTCGCGGTCCTGGTCGACGTCCTCGACCATGACCCCGAGAACCGCGTCCGCCGGATGGCGGCCGACAGTCTCGCCGGTATGAAGTGGGTCGAGGAACGCAACTCCCGGGCCGCCGTGGACGCCCTGGAACGCCACGCCGATTCGCCGGTCCCGGAGATCCGGGCGCAGAGCCTCCGCGACGCGATCCAGCGCGGCGCCCCGGACGCGTACGACCGGCTGCTCCGCGAGTTCGAGAACCCCGACGTGGACTGGCACTTCATCTCGGCGTACACGAGAGCCGCGTTCACGAGAGCCGCGTACAGGAGAGCCGGGTACAGGAGAGCCGCGTCGCTCGACGACGACTTCTTGCTCCCGTCCGACATCCGCGCCGCCTTCGTGGAACGTCTTGACCGCCTCGCGGCATCCGGCTGGGCCGACCGCTGTGCGGATCCGGACGCCTACCCCGATCCGGAGGACCGCGCCGAGATGCTCGACGAAATCCTGCGAGACCTCCGCGCCGACGCAGGGTAGCCTGGCATTCCATGGCAATAAGCACCGCCCTGTGGTCCTTCGCCCTCGTCGTAGGGCTTCTCACTCTGACCCCCGGACTCGACACCGCGCTGATCCTGCGCACCTCGGCCCTCGGCCGGCGCAGGAGAGCCTGGGGCGTCGTCCTCGGAATCCAGACCGGCACCCTGCTGTGGGGTGCGCTCACCTCCCTCGGAGTGACCGCGCTTCTCACGGCCTCCCACCTCGCCTACACCGCGTTGCGCTGGATCGGCGCCGCCTACCTCATCTGGATGGCGGCCCGGATGCTCCGGGACACCTTCCGGGGACAGCCCACGCCGGACACGGACGACGCCGTCCTGGCCGCCGGCACGGACTCGCTCGTCGGCGGCTGGCGGCAGGGTACGCTCACCAACCTCCTGAACCCGAAGGTGGGCGCCTTCTACGTCGCCGTCCTGCCCCAGTTCATCCCCCCGGGCACAAGCCACTTCGCGACGGGCCTCCTGCTGACCACGGTGCACATCCTCATCGGTCTGCTCTGGTCCGCCGTCCTCATCGGCTTCGCCCGCGTTCTGCACGGCTGGCTCCGCAAGCCCCGGGCCCGCCGCCTGCTCGACCGGATCACCGGCACCGTCATCGGCATCTTCGGGATCAGACTGGCACTCGGCGACTGACGAATCCGATGACGATCCGACACGCTCTAGCCGTGGTCGTGCCCTGACGCCCCGGACTTCTCCGCGGCCCCCGGCTCCCCGGCGGAGTCGGACTTTTCGGCGGACCCGGCCGCCCCATGATGCGGCTCGTAATCCGGGATGGTCCCGTCCGCCTTCTTCACCAGGAACAGTCCCGCCATCCCCATGTCCGAGTGGCTCTGCACATGGCAGTGGTACATCCACGCGCCCGCGCCGACCCCCTCCCCCGCGATCACCTGGAAGCCGAACGAGTCCCCAGGCCCCGTGATCTTGTCGTCGAGGATCTGGCTGGGGTCCTCGGGGCCGGTCAGCAGGCCCGTGCGGTTGTCCGCCCAGCGGTGACCGTGGACGTGGAAGGTGTGGTAGTACTCGCCGTGCGTGATCGAGACGAACTCGACCCGATCACCCACCGTGGCCTCGAAGTCGGGGCTGTCATGGCCCGCCTTGTTGTTGATCGTCATGTCGTTGAAGACGATGGTGAACGTCTTGTCCGGCAGCAGATCGCCCTTGCGCCGCACGATCAGCGGCCCGTAGAGCCCCTTGCGTACGCCGCCGGTGCCGTGATCGGTGCCGACCACGTGGTCGTGGTAGTGCCAGTAGCCCGCGGTCCCGGGGCGCCACGTGCCGTCCTTGCGGCGGCCCGGCGCGTGCGTGCGCCAGGTGTAGGTGCGTTTCCCGCCCGGCTCGACATCGCTCTTGGTGTGCTTGGTGCCGTCGCTGGAGATCTCGTAGTCCATGCCGTGGACGTGCAGGCTGGCGTTCACGTCCATCAGGTTCTCGAACTCGATGTGCAGCGTGTCGCCCTCGTTCAGCTCGATCAGCGGGCCGGGAATGGACGCCTTGCCCTTCTCCAGGCCGTAGCCCAGCTGCCCGTCCGGCAGCTTCTCGGCGTACATCTTGATGCGGCGCACCTCGCCACCGGCCGGCGCGGTCTTCGGCTCTTCGGCCGTGCTCGCCTCGGGTGCGGAGGCCAGCGACAACGATGTCACCCCGGCCGTCGCGGCCACGCCACCCACGAGCATCCGCCGGTTGAAGCTCCGTCTGTCCATGCCGAACTCCCCACTGCGGTACGGAGACTGACGGGGCAGAGGTTGCCCCCGGGACGGCCACACGGTACTGGGGGGATCTTTGTTTATCCACACTCAGGACAAAGTTGGCACTGTTGCAGTCATACCTATTGGCGAGTGACGAAAAGAGGTCTAGCTTCATCGGCGCTGTTGCTGTGACCGACGAGGGGTGGGTGTACTCATGCGGCTCACACCGCATCAAAGGCCCTTGGGCGTAAGAGGGTTGAGCAGACGCAAGGACCGCAAGGACCGCAGAGATCACAGAGACCACAGAGACCGGGGAAGACGCCGGTCGCACCGGGCTTGGGCCGCCGCCCTGCTCTCCGGGGCGCTGGTCACCGGCGCGCTCTCCGCACAGGCCGCCACCGCGCGGCCCTATCCGGAACCGCCGTTGACAACGATGTCTCTGCCGACCCCGCCCGGCGGGGCGAACGTCCGCGTGCTTGTCTTCCACGGTTCGGCGGCGGGCGGCGACGAGTCCCCCGTCGTCAACGCCGGCATCGCGGCCATCGAGAAGATCGGCCAATCCGGCCCGGCCGCCCAGCGGTTCAGGATCGAGGCGACGGACGACGCGGCGGTCTTCACGAACGAGGCCAAGCTCGGCAAGTTCAACGCGGTCGCCTTCCTGACCGGCGGCGGCGACGTCCTCGACCCCGAGCAGGAAGCGGGACTTGAGGCCTACATGGAGGCCGGCGGCGGCTTCCTCGGCATCCATGACGCGGCCCGCGCCGAGCCGTACTCGACCTGGTTCAGCGGGCTGATCGGTGCCCGCCCCGCCGACTCCAGCCCAACGAACGTACAGCGAGCCACAGTTGAGGTGGGCGACCGTCAGAACCCCGCCACCAAGGACCTGCCGCTGCAGTGGAAGCGCCCCGACCGGTGGCTGAACTGGACGAAGAACCCGTCGGGCGACGTGCACACCGTGGCCCGCGTGCGCGAGGCGACGTACCAGCCGGGCGAGAGCAAGAACGGCTGGGACCACCCGGTGTCCTGGTGCCGCGACTACGACGGCGGGCGCTCCTTCTACACCGGCATGGGCGGCACGGCGGACTCCTACGACGAGACCGACTTCCGGCAGCATCTGCGCGGCGCCCTGCTGTGGACGACCCGCATCGCGCGCGCCGACTGCAAGTCGACGATCAACGCCAACTACAAGGCGGAGCGCCTGACCCAGGCCAACCAGCCGGGCCAGAACGACCAGATCGGCGAGCCGCACGGCCTGGTCACCGCGCCCGACGGGCGGGTCTTCTACATCGGCCGCGGCGGCGCGGACTCCTCGCAGCCGGTGGTCACCGACTGGAACAACCCCGACATCGGCAAGGGCAAGGGCGAGATCCACGTCTACGACCCCAAGACCAAGAAGGTGACCCTCGCGGGAGCGCTCACCGTCTTCGGCAACAAGGGCGGCGGCGATGAGCTGATCAAGGTCGAAGAGGGCCTGCTCGGCATCGAGTTGGACCCCCGGTTCGCGGAGAACGGGTGGGTGTATCTGCACTACACACCCCACTCGAAGATCAACCGCGACACGCACATGGCCGAGCGCCACGTCTCCCGCTTCACCCTCGACCAGACCACGAACAAGCTGGACCTGAACAGCGAGAAGGTCCTGCTCAAGTGGCCGGTGCAGATCCACAGTTGCTGCCACTCGGGCGGCGGGATGGCCTGGGACTCCAAGGACAATCTCTACATCGCGACCGGTGACAACAACTCCTCGCGGTTCAGCGACGGTTACTCGGGCAACAACCCGGAGCCGAACTTCAAGGGTGTCTCCTTCGCCGACGCGCGCCGCACCGCGGGCAACACCAACAACCTCAACGGCAAGATCCTGCGCATCCACCCGGAGGCCGACGGGACGTACACGCTCCCCGAGGGCAACCTCTTCACCGGCAAGGAGCCGGACGAGGGCGGCGGCAAGACGCGCGGCGAGATCTATGTGATGGGCGTCAGGAACCCGGCGCGCATCTCGATCGACAAGAAGACCGACACCTTGTACGCGGGCTGGGTCGGGCCCGACGCCGGTGCGCCGTCGACGACTTGGGGTCCCGCGAAGTACGACACGTTCGCCGCGATCACCCACGCCTCCAACCGCGGCTGGCCGTACTGCATGGGCAACAACCAGCCCTACCGCGACCGCAATCTGCCGGACCCGACGAAGCCGCTCGGCTGGTACGACTGCAAGAACCTCAAGAACGAGTCGCCCAACAACGACGGCCTGGTGAACATCCCGCCGGCCGAACCGAACAACATCTGGTACTCGCCGCAGGGCGGCGGCATCGACTATCCGCGCGACGCGAACGGCGTCCCGAGCTACAAGACGGAGGAGCAGAAGCAGCTCCTTCCGTGGCTCAAGGGCGGCGGCCAGGCCACGATGAACGGCCCCGTCTACCGCTTCGACACGGCGAGCACGAGCGCAGACAAGTGGCCCTCGTACTGGGACGGCAAATGGTTCGTCGGCGACTTCTACGACGCCGACCAGCCGCGCCACGCGGTGCTCACCGACCCCAAGACGGTCGGCAGCGGCGGGCTTCCGACGCACGCCGAGTCCCTGAAGAAGATCATCCCGATCGGCAACGACGGCATCAAGAACCTCATGGACTGGAAGTTCGCCCCCGACGGTTCGCTGTACGTACTCGACTACGGCCGCGGCTTCTTCACCTCGGACCCCAAGTCGGCGCTGTGGCACGTCACTTACAAGGGCGGCGAGGCCACACCGGCCGCCGACGACCTGGCAAGGAGGGCGGGATGAAGCCCGTCGTGCGCAAGCGAAGACTCTGGACGGCGCTGCTCGCGTCGCTCCTGATGGTGCTCGGCCTGACGTCGACGGTGGCCTTCGGGCGCGACGACAACTCGGGCCTGGCCGCCCAGACTCTGACCTGGACGGCGAACAACAGCATCGACAAGTACGCCTCCGCGCCCACCACGGCGGTCGCGGGTGCGACGACGATCGTCTTCGAGAACAGCGCGGCGACCGGCAACGACACCGGCATGCCGCACACGCTGACGTTCGACGTATCCGATCCCGAGTACAACAACGACGTACCGCTGAACATCCTGGCCAACCCCAACGACGACCAGGGCGGCAAGCACACCGCCGAGGTGACCCTGACGCCCGGCCGATACCGCTACCACTGCACGATCCCCGGCCACGGGGCGATGCAGGGCATCCTCGTGGTGACCGAGGGCGGCGGCGAGGACACCACGGCTCCCGAGACCTCGGCGAAGGTGGAGGGGCAGACCAACTCCGATGGCGCGTACATCGGTTCGGCCAGTGTGGCGGTGACGGCGACCGACGCGGGTTCGGGCGTCGACAAGGTCGAGTACGCGATGGGAGCGGACGGCGCCTGGCAGCCGTACACGGCCCCCGTCGTCGTCGACCAGGTCGGCACCCACAAGATCCGCTACCGGGCGAGCGACAAGGCTGGCAACGTGGCGGCGGAGAAATCCGTCGACTTCACCGTGGTCACGCCGCCGACCGACGACAAGACGCCACCGGAGACCTCGGCCACGGTGACCGGCGAGAAGAACGACAAGGGCGAGTACATCGGGATGGCGACCGTCACCGTGACGGCGTCCGACACCGGCTCCGGCGTCAACAAGATCGAGTACGCGGTCGGGGACGGCGGCGCATGGACGGCGTACACGGCGCCGGTCATGGTCCACGCGGCGGGCGCGCACAAGATCCGCTATCGCGCGTCCGACAAGGCGGGCAACGTGGCGGCGGAGCAGGCCGTCGAGTTCACCGTGGTCACGCCGCCCGTCGAGGACAAGACACCGCCGGAGACGACCGCGAAGGTCGAGGGCGACAAGGACTCGGACGGCGCGTACATCGGCAAGGCGAAGGTGACGGTCACGGCGACCGACGCCGAATCGGGTGTCGACAAGATCGAGTACTCCCTGGACGGCGGCCCCTATCTCGCGTACGCCGATCCGGTCGTCGTCGACCGCGTGGGGCGCCACACGGTGGCGTACCGGGCGAGCGACAAGGCGGGCAACACCGCTGTCGCGAAGGACGTCTCGTTCACCGTCAGGGAAGGCGGCGGGATTCCGGCACCCAACTGCCCTGAGTACGACGAGCGGTTGACGGTGTTCGTCGGCACCGTCGACACGGGCATCCCGAACCGGGTCACCGACAACCGGTGCCGCATCAACGAGTTGATCGAGGACGAGAAGGAGTGGACGTCGCAGGCGCTCTTCCTGAAGCACGTCAAGAGCGTCACCGACAAGCTCCTGAAGGCCGGGGAGATCGACCAGCGCGAGTACAACAAGATCAACCGCGCGGCGAAGCAGTCCGGCATCGGCAAGCCGGGCCAGACCGAGGGCTACCGCAAGATCTTCGACGGCACCCAGGAGTCCCTGAACAAGTGGGAGCAGGTCGGCGGCGGCAAGTTCGGCCTCAACGGCGACGGTTCGATCACCAGCAGCACCTCCGTGGCAGGCATGGGCATGCTGTGGTTCCCGGAGCGCAAGTACGGCGACTTCTCGCTGAAGCTCCAGTGGCGGGACGACGCGCCGGGCAACGGCAATGCCAACGCCGGTGTGTTCGTGCGCTTCCCGCAGGTCCACGACCACCCGGAGGAGCCGCGTCCGGAGTGGGTCGCCATCAAGTACGGGCACGAGGTGCAGGTCCTCGACCGTCCTGACGGCGACATGTACAAGACGAGTTCGATCTACGGCTTCGACCGGGTGGGCCTCGGCGGCGCCGGTGTCACCCCGAAGGGCACGTGGAACGACTACGAGATCCGCGTGGTGGACCAGCACTACTCGGTCTACCGCAACGGCGTGCTGCTCAACGAGTTCGACAACACGGGCGGTCAGGACTTCGTCCCGCCGCGCGGTGACGACCCCGGCACGGACGGGCGGCGGTTCGCGTCCGGCTATGTCGGGCTGCAGGTGCACGGGGTCACTGATGTGATCTCGTACCGGGACATCAGGATCAAGGAGCTGTAGCCACCTGGCCACCTGGCCACCGCCTGCCCGGACCGGCTTCGGCCCCCGCACCCCGACTTGGGGCGCGGGGGCCGTTGTCAGTGGCGTGAGGCATGCTTTTGATCAACGGAGTCGAGCACGGCCGAGCACGATCGGGCACGGGGGAACAGGGATGGCTTTCACGGAGATCGACGACATCGACTGGGCGTCGATGGTGCATGCCTATGGGGACGCGTCGGACGTGCCGCGGCTGCTGCGGGGCCTTGCGTCGGCGGACCCGGAGGAGCGGGACATCGCCCTGGACGGGATGTACGGCGCGGTGCATCACCAGGGCGATGTCTATGACTCGACCGTCGCGTGCCTGCCGTTCCTCTTCGACCTCGTCGCCGACGCGTCGGTCGCCGACCGGGGTTCCCTCGTGGGCCTGCTGTGCAGCATCGCGGGCGAGGAGGAGCCCGACCCGGAGGAGATCGGCGGCCTCTTCGAGGACGAGGAGGAGGACGCGCACTGGGTCGGGAATTTCCTCACGGCCAGCGCGACGGTCCGTGGACGTGCCGGATTCTTCCTGGATCTCCTCGCGGACCCGGATCCGGGCCTGCGCGAGGTGCTGCCGGAGGCGGTGGTGCAACTGCACGACGACCCCGTGCGGGTGCTCGCCGCGCTGCGCGGGCGGATGGCCGTGGAGCAGGCGGATGAGGTCGTACGTTCCCTGGTGCGGGCGATCGGCATGCTGGGCACCCGGCACGCACAGCTGCTCGGTGCGGAGGCCGGCGCCTGCCTGCGCGAGGTGATCTCGTCCGGCGGCGCCGATCCCGAGCTGCGCCTCACGGTCCTCGCACAGCTGGCCCGGTGCGCTCCCGAGCTGCTGCCGGAGGACTGCGTGGACATCGCCACGGAGGTGATGCGGATCGCCTACGAGGCGAAGCGCGAGCGCGCCGGCGCGGCTGCCACCTCGGCCTCGGCCTCTTCCCCGGCCTCGGCCTCGGCCTCCGAACGGCCGCGCACGAACACGATGTTGTCCCATCTGAGGGACCTGGAGGCCGCGCACCGCGCGAGTATCGACGCGGACCTCGCCGACGACCTCCTTGAGGATCTGCACGACGCGCTCGGCGACTCCACGGACCAGCGGTTCGAGCTGCTCAACGAACAGCTGTACAGCCGCGACTGGGGACAGCGCATGGCGGCGGTCCAGATGAGCGGACAGCTGCTGACCGGCTGGCGCGCGCCGAACGACCTCACGGTCGCGCTGCTCGCGCGGCAGCTGGTGGAGCACGAGGAGCGGCTTTCCCGGGCCGCGCTGCGGGAGTTGGGGTTTGTGCATCCCATCGCCCGTTTCACCGCGGATGTGCTGGAGGCGGCCCTCGTCGAGTGGGAGGACGAGTGGGAGCCGGAGGACTGGGAGACCTCCCTCTTCGGCGGGGCGGTCAACGTGCTTGCCCTGCAAGGTGATGAGCGGGTCGTGCCGTATCTGGCCGCGGTCCTGGAGAGCGGCGGCCCCATCCCCGAGGATCTGTCCCGGTGGGTCGGGGCGATCGGCCCCGCCGCGGCGCGCCTGGCGCCGGTGCTGCAGCACCGGCTGGCCTCCCTCGGTCCGAACGACGCGAAGTCGGACTCCTCACGCCTCGTCGCGGCCTTGAGCCGCCTGCGCGCAGCCGATTCCCTGCCCCTGATCGTGCGCATCCTGCGGGACAACCACGGCGCACAGACCCAGTGGCCCGCGCTGAGGGCACTCGTCCGCTACGGCCCGGCCGCCGCCGAGGTCGCGCCCTATCTGCGCGAGCTGGTGTCCGACGGCGCATCCACCACGAGCCATCGGCTGAAGGCGGCCGACGCCCTCCGGGCGGTGACGGGCGAGACGGCACTCGTCCTGCCCGTGCTGCACGAGGCCCTGACCGCGGACCAGCACTACGACCGGAACCTCACGCTGCAGATCGCGGGATCGCTCGGCCCGCAGGCGACGGAACTGGCGCCCCGGCTGCGCGAGCTGATGAACAACGAGGGATCGATGGAGGCGACGATCGCGCTCTGGAAGGTGCGTGCCGATCCGGCCGAGGTCCTGCCGACGTTCCTCGCCCAGTGGGCGACGAAGCCCACCACCCGTCCGGCAACGGCCGCCTGCCTGGCGGGGATGGGCACCGAGGCCCTGCCCGCCCTCCCCCTGATACGCGAGGAGCTGTCCGCCACGCGCCGCCACAACAACACGGGCTCCAGCGGCACCATGCGCGATGCCTGTGCCGATGACGAGGCCCTGCTGAGGAGGTGCCGCCGCATCGCCGCGGAGCTTGCACCGGAGGGCACCGGCTGATCCCCCGGCGGGACGGGGCAGTCGTCGCCTCGCAGCGCAGGATCAGCGCGCCAGGACGGGTCGGCTTCGCTGTGCCGACCTCGCTGTGCCGACTTCGCCGTACCGACTTCGCCGTACCGGAAAGACATTCACCGGGTCGGTGAGACCTCCACGGCCACCGCGTCCGGGCTGCCGTGGGTGAGGACCGGGTTGCCGCGGACCGAGACGAAGTCGCCGGGGGCGACCACACCCGAGCCGTCGAGGTCGGCGTGGACACGGACCGTGTAGCGGGCCCGGGGGTCGGGAGGCGGCACCTCCAGGGTGAGGTGCGGGGCGTCGGCGAGGTCGACGCCCCGCTCCACCACGCGGGACACGACGCGCGCCGGCGCGTCGGCGGCGGTGATCTCCTCGACCTGCGCGCGCAGGGTCACGGTGCCCTGCGGCGCCTTCGCCCCCGGCACGAGGCGGACAGCGATTTCTACGTTGCGCATACGCTCGCCCAGCCCTTGTTGGTCTCCATGTCCGCCACTACTTTCCGCAAAATAGCGCCCTTTACCGCGGGGCGGGAAGTCAGCAGCGAGGGAGAAACAGAATGCCTGCTTCGGAGTCGCGAGTTGCCGGTGAGGGACACGGTGAATTCCGGTCCTCGCGTGATGTGAAGACCGGTCTGATCGACGGCGCCACTTTCCAGACCAAGCCGGTCCAGTACGTGAACATCGACGGGCTCGCGGTCTTCGAGGGCGACATCGTGCTCGGTACGGTGGCGGATGTGGAGCGCCGCACTTCGGAACTGAAGGCGGAGTCCGAAGGAAAGGTTCCGCAGTCGGCGGTCGCCATCAGCGGAAAGCAATTCCGCTGGGCCAACGCTCTGGTGCCGTTCGAGATCGACTCGGCGCTGCCGAACCAGCAGCGGGTGACCGACGCGATCGCGCACTGGGAGAGCCGTACCCGGATGCGGTTCGTTCGGCGCACGCCCGCCAATCAGGGGCAGTTCCGCGACTTCGTCCGGTTCGTGCCGGGCGGTGGCTGTTCCTCGTTCGTGGGCAGGCAGGGCGGATCGCAGAACATCACGCTGGCTGGAGGCTGTTCGACGGGAAACTGCATTCACGAGATCGGGCACGCGATCGGTCTGTGGCACGAGCAGAGCCGTGAGGACAGGGACACGTTCGTCACCATCGTCTGGGCCAACATCACCCAGGGCTTCGAGCACAACTTCGACCAGCACATCACTGACGGCGACGACGTCGGCGCCTACGACTACGGCTCGATCATGCATTACCCACGGGACGCCTTCTCGAAGAACGGCCAGGACACCATCGTGCCGTCCGTGCAGGGCGTCACCATCGGTCAGCGCTCGGGGCTCAGCACGGACGACATCGCCGCCGTGCACGCGCTGTACGGTCCTTCGCCGGCCTCCGGGCCCGTGGTGTCGTGGGAGTCGGACCGCCTCGACGTGTTCGGGATCGGCACGGACTCCGCTCTTCACCACAAGTGGTGGGACGGCAAGGCGTGGGGCCCCGGCATCAAGAACTGGGAATCCCTCGGCGGCATCTGCACCAGTCCCCCGACAGCCCTCGCATGGGCGCACGACCGCCTCGACGTGTTCGTCATCGGGACGGATTCGGCGCTTCACCACAAGTGGTGGGACGGCAACGCGTGGGGCCCCGGCGTCACAAGTTGGGAATCCCTGGGCGGAATCTGCACCAGTGCGCCCGAAGCGGTTTCCTGGGGGCCCGACCGCCTCGATCTCTTTGTCGTCGGCACCGACTCCGCTCTCCACCACAAATGGTGGGACGGCAGCGCGTGGGGCCCCGGCGTCAAGGGCTGGGAATCCCTCGGCGGAATCTGTACGAGCAAGCCTGTAGCGGTGTCCTGGGGCGCCAATCGACTCGATCTCTTTGTGGTCGGCGCGGATTCCGCGCTGCACCACAAGTGGTGGGACGGGAACGCATGGGGACCCGGCGTGCAGGGCTGGGAATCCCTCCCGTCTCTTATACACATAACCCAACCCACCAAAA
>NZ_JBHYIG010000132.1:0-25676 GCF_042740015.1 Streptomyces sp. NPDC059037 | reverse complement strand
ACGTGCAGCCGGCCGTCCGGCCGGACCGTGGTGATCCAGAAGACCTCGGCGACCCCCACACCCCCCGGGGCGGCGGGCCCCGGGGGGGGGGCCAGCACCCCCCGCCCCCCCGCCCGGATCCCTGACGGGATCTCAACTAGGAGACGTCCTGGGCCTGTTCACGGATCCTCTCGGAGAGCTGCGGGGGCATGGGTTCGTGCCGGGCGTAGCTGCGGCTGAACCGTGCGGTGCCCTGCGAGAGCGACCTCAGGTCGACCGCGTACCGGCCGATCTCGATCTCGGGGACCTCGGCTCGTACGAGCGTGCGCCCGCCGGGTGCCTGCTCGGTGCCGACCACCCGGCCGCGGCGCCCCGAAAGGTCGCTCATCACCGAGCCCACGTGGTCGTCGCCGACCAGGACCTGCACCTCGGCGACCGGCTCCAGGAGATGGATCCTGGCGTCGGCCGCGGCCTCGCGCAGGGCGAGCGCGCCCGCCGTCTGGAACGCGGCGTCGGAGGAGTCCACCGAGTGCGCCTTGCCGTCGAGCAGCGTGATCCGTACGTCGATGAGCGGGTAACCGGCGGCCACGCCCTTCGCGGCCTGCGCCCGTACGCCCTTCTCGACGGAGGGGATGAACTGCCGGGGCACGGCGCCGCCCACGACCTTGTCGACGAACTCGATGCCGCTGCCGCCGGGCAGTGGCTCGACCTCGATCTCGCAGATCGCGTACTGCCCGTGGCCGCCGGACTGCTTCACATGACGCCCTCGGCCGCCGGACTTGCCCGCGAACGTCTCCCGAAGGGAGACCTTGTGGGTGACGACGTCGACCTGCACGCCGTACCGGCTGCGCAGCCGCTCCAGGGCGACATCGGCGTGCGCCTCGCCCAGACACCAGAGGACCACCTGGTGGGTGTCCTGGTTCTGTTCCAGGCGCATCGTCGGATCCTCGGCGACCAGCCGGGACAAGCCCTGGGAGAGCTTGTCCTCGTCGGCCTTGCTGTGCGCCTGGATGGCCAGCGGAAGGAGCGGGTCGGGCATGTCCCAGGGCTCCATCAGGAGCGGGTCGTCCTTCGCCGAAAGGGTGTCGCCGGTCTCGGCGCGGTTCAGCTTCGCGACGCAGGCCAGATCGCCCGCGACGCACTGGGCGAGGACACGCTGCTGCTTGCCGAAGGGCGAGGAGAGCGCGCCCACGCGCTCGTCTACGTCATGGTCCTCGTGGCCGCGGTCCGCGAGGCCGTGCCCGGACACATGCACGGTCTCGTCCGGGCGCAGGGTCCCGGAGAAGACCCGGACCAGGGAGACGCGTCCTACGTAGGGGTCGGACGCGGTCTTCACGACCTCGGCGACCAGCGGTCCTTCGGGGTCGCAGCCGAGCGCGGGCCGCGCCTTGCCGTCCGGTGTGGTGACGGCGGGCGCCGGGTGCTCCAGGGGGGTCGGGAAGCCGCCCGTGATCAGCTCCAGGAGCTCGACCGTGCCGATGCCCTGCCGGGCGCCCTCGGCGGCGGGCGCCGCCGCGAGCACGGGGTGGAAGATGCCGCGCGCCACGGCCCGTTCCAGGTCATCCACGAGCGTCTTGAAATCGATGTCCTCGCCGCCGAGATAGCGGTCCATGAGGGACTCGTCCTCGCTCTCGGCGATGATCCCTTCGATCAGCTGGTTACGGGCCTCCTCGATCAGCGGCAGCTGCTCCTCGCCCGGTTCGGACTCCTTGCGCTCCCCGGAGGCGTAGTCGAAGACCCGCTGCGAGAGCAGCCCGACCAGGCCCGTCACCGGCGCGTGCCCGTCGGGGCCCTTGGCGCCGTGCAGCGGCAGGTACAGCGGAAGCACGGCATCGGGGTCGTCGGCCCCGAAGGCCTCGGCGCAGGTCCGCGTCATCTCGGTGAAGTCGGCGCGGGCCGCCTCCAGGTGGGTCACCACGATGGCCCGCGGCATGCCGACCGCCGCGCACTCCTCCCACACCATGCGGGTCGCGCCGTCCACGCCGTCGGCCGCCGAGACCACGAAAAGGGCCGCGTCCGCGGCGCGCAGACCGGCCCTGAGCTCCCCGACGAAGTCGGCGTATCCGGGTGTGTCCAGCAGATTGATCTTGTAGCCGCCCCATTCCACCGGGACCAGCGACAGCTGGACCGAGCGCTGCTGGCGATGCTCGATGTCGTCGTAGTCGGAGACGGTGCCGCCGTCCTCCACGCGGCCCGCCCGGTTCACCGCCCCCGCCGTCAGCGCGAGGGCTTCCACCAGAGTCGTCTTGCCCGATCCGCTGTGGCCGACCAGCACCACATTCCGTACGGACGCGGGGTGGTCGGCCGTCGCTGCCCTGCCGGCGGCTCCGGGGTGTGCGTGTGCCTTGTCGCCCATGCCTTGGCCTCCCGGTCACGTGCTCGGAGAGGAGGCTCAGCCCCCTCGGGGATGCTGGCTGCTGTCGGACACGCGGGGCCGCGTGCGGGTCGGCTCCGGCGACGCCCGCTGTGCTTTCGAGCTTTCCACTCGGGTCACGGTGCGTCCATACGTCGTACGCGATCGTGAGGGGGCGAGCCGCGCCGTCAAGGGCGTGACTACGATGGGCCAGCCGGTGGCCAACAGGGCCGCGCGGCTCACCGACCCCTCGGGAAGGCCATGCTGAACAAGTACGCGCGTGCATTCTTCACGCGTGTTCTCACACCGTTCGCCGCGTTTCTCATCCGCCGCGGGGTCAGCCCCGACGCGGTCACGTTCATCGGCACGGCCGGTGTGGTGGCGGGAGCGCTGGTCTTCTTCCCCCGCGGGGAGTTCTTCTGGGGCACGGTCGTGATCACGCTCTTCGTGTTCTCCGACCTGGTCGACGGGAACATGGCGCGGCAGCTCGGCCGCTCCAGCCGCTGGGGCGCCTTCCTGGACTCGACGCTCGACCGGGTCGCCGACAGCGCGATCTTCGGCGGGCTCGCCCTCTGGTACGCGGGCTCGGGCGACGACAACATCCTGTGCGCCGTCTCCATCTTCTGCCTGGCCAGCGGCCAGGTGGTGTCGTACACGAAGGCGCGCGGCGAGGCGATCGGCCTGCCCGTCGCGGTCAACGGCCTGGTGGAGCGCGCCGAGCGCCTGGTGATCTCGCTGGTCGCCGCGGGCTTCGCGGGGCTGCACAAGTTCGGGGTCCCCGGCATCGACGTCCTGCTGCCCATCGCGCTGTGGGTCGTCGCGGTCGGCAGCCTCGTCACCCTGGTCCAGCGCATGGTGACCGTGCGCCGGGAGTCCGCGGAGGCGGACGCGGCGGCCGCCGCCGAGACCAAGACCGAGGCCGAGACTGAAGCACAGGGCAGCGAGGCGACGTCGTGAAGGACCGGCTGACCGACGCTCTCTACGGGGCCGGCTGGAGCACGGTCAAGAAGCTCCCCGAACCAGTGGCCGTGCGGCTCGGCCGGACCATCGCCGACGCCGTGTGGAAGCGGCGCGGCAAGGGCGTCCTGCGCCTTGAGGCCAACTACGCGCGCGTGGTGCCCGACGCGAGCCCCGAGCGCCTTGCCGAGCTGTCCCGCGCGGGCATGCGCTCGTACCTGCGCTACTGGATGGAGTCCTTCCGGCTGCCGTCCTGGAGCCGGGAGCGCATAAAGGAAGGCTTCGTCCCCAAGGACGTGCACCATCTGACCGACGGCCTGGCCTCCGGCAAGGGCGTCATCCTCGCGCTTCCGCACCTGGGCAACTGGGACCTGGCGGGCGCCTGGGTCACCACCAAGCTGGAGACGCCGTTCACGACGGTCGCCGAGCGGCTCAAGCCCGAGACGCTGTACGACCGTTTCGTCGCCTACCGCGAGGGCCTCGGCATGGAGGTCCTGCCGCACGAGGGCGGCTCCGCCTTCGGCACGCTGGCCCGGCGGCTGCGCGACGGCGGCCTGGTCTGCCTCGTCTCCGACCGGGACCTCTCGGCCTCCGGCGTCGAGGTGAAGTTCTTCGGCGACACCGCGCGGATGCCCGCGGGGCCCGCGCTGCTCGCCCAGCAGACCGGCGCGCTGCTGCTTCCGGTCACGCTCTGGTACGACGACTCCCCGATCATGAAGGGGCGCGTCCATCCGCCCATCGATGTCCCCGAGACAGGTACCCGTACGGAGAAGACGTCTGTCATGACGCAGGCGCTGGCAGACGCCTTCGCCACGGGTATCGCCGACCATCCGGAGGACTGGCACATGCTGCAACGCTTGTGGCTCGCTGATCTGGACCCCGCGAAGGGGCCCGGTCAGGGGTCTGACGAGGCGACGCCGTGAAGATCGGGATCGTCTGCCCCTACTCGTGGGACGTCCCGGGCGGCGTCCAGTTCCACATCCGTGACCTCGCGGAGCACCTGATCCGCCTGGGGCACAAGGTGTCGGTGCTCGCCCCCGCGGACGACGAGACACCGCTTCCGTCGTACGTCGTGTCGGCGGGCCGCGCCGTTCCTGTGCCGTACAACGGCTCGGTGGCCCGGCTCAACTTCGGGTTCCTTTCGGCCGCGCGGGTGCGCCGCTGGCTGCACGACGGCACCTTCGACGTGATCCACATCCACGAGCCGACCTCGCCCTCGCTCGGGCTGCTCAGCTGCTGGGCGGCCCAGGGGCCGATCGTCGCGACGTTCCACACGTCCAACCCGCGCTCCCGGGCCATGATCGCCGCGTATCCGATCCTGCAGCCCGCCCTGGAGAAGATCAGCGCGCGCATCGCGGTGAGCGAGTACGCGCGGCGCACCCTGGTCGAGCACCTGGGCGGCGACGCGGTCGTCATCCCGAACGGCGTCGACGTCGACTTCTTCAGCAAGGTCGAGCCCAAGGCCGAGTGGCAGGGCGGCACGATCGGCTTCATCGGGCGCATCGACGAGCCGCGCAAGGGCCTGCCGGTGCTGATGCGGGCGCTGCCGCAGATCCTCGCGGAGCGGCCGGAGACCCGGCTCCTGGTCGCGGGGCGCGGCGACGAGGAGGAGGCCGTCGCCTCGCTGCCCGCCGAGATGCGCTCGCGCGTCGAGTTCCTCGGCATGGTGAGCGACGAGGACAAGGCGCGGCTGCTGCGCAGCGTCGACGTGTACGTGGCGCCCAACACCGGCGGCGAGAGCTTCGGGATCATCCTGGTCGAGGCGATGTCGGCGGGCGCCCCTGTCCTCGCCAGCGATCTGGACGCCTTCGCGCAGGTCCTCGACCAGGGCGCGGCGGGCGACCTCTTCACGAACGAGGACGCCGACTCGCTGGCCGCCGCCGCCCTGCGGCTGCTCGGCGACCCCGAGCGCCGCGAGGAACTGCGTGAGCGCGGCAGCAAGCACGTACGCCGCTTCGACTGGTCGACGGTGGGCGCGGACATCCTCTCCGTGTACGAGACGGTGACGGACGGCGCGGCGGCGGTCGCCGCGGACGAACGGACGGGCCTGCGGGCGCGGTTCGGACTCGCGCGCGACTGAACGCCTTGGTACCGCCGGGTGTTCAGGGCGCCCGGCGGTGAAGCGGCCCGGCCGCCTCGACTAGCCTCAGGCCGGTGACCTCCACACTGATCTGGATCGCGGTAGCACTTTTCGCGATCGGCCTCTATCTGAGCTGGACCGCCGGACGGCTCGACCGGCTGCACGCGCGCATCGACGCGGCCCGCGCCGCCCTCGACGCGCAGTTGCTGCGCCGCGCCTCGGTGGCCCAGGAGCTGGCCACATCGGGGGTGCTCGACCCCGCGGCCTCCATCGTGCTCTACGAGGCGGCGCACGCCGCCCGGCAGGCGGAGGAGGAGCAGCGCGAGGTCGCCGAGAGCGAGCTCAGCCAGGCGCTGCGCGCGATCTTCGGCGAGGCCCAGCAGGTCGAGGCGGTGCGCGAGGCACCGGGCGGCGACGAGGCGGCGAGCGAGCTGGCCGCGGCCGTGCGCCGGGTGCCGATGGCCCGGCGCTTCCACAACGACGCCGTACGCGCGGCGCGCGCCCTGCGCAGGCACCGCAAGGTCCGCTGGTTCCGCCTTGCAGGCCATGCGCCGTTCCCGATGGCCTTCGAGATGGACGACGAGCCGCCGGTGGCGCTCGCGGACCGCGCGACCACGTAGCGCCACCGCACGGCGCTGACCAGGGGCGTACGGGAAAAATGAGCCACCGGTCAATCATTGGCCCTTGCTGTGGACTGGTCGCGGGGCGTTTTCTGCCAGGAGCAGGAACCCGTCGTCAGCAAGCGAGGTCAACTCCGTGTCCAGCACCCTCTCCAGCAGCAACCAGTCGCCCGAGACCGGCACCGCGCGCGTCAAGCGCGGCATGGCCGAGCAGCTCAAGGGCGGCGTCATCATGGACGTGGTCAACGCCGAGCAGGCGAAAATAGCCGAGGACGCCGGCGCCGTCGCCGTCATGGCCCTGGAGCGGGTCCCGGCCGACATCCGCAAGGACGGCGGAGTGGCCCGGATGTCCGACCCGAACATGATCGAAGAGATCATCGAGGCCGTCTCCATCCCGGTCATGGCCAAGTCCCGCATCGGCCACTTCGTCGAGGCCCAGGTGCTCCAGTCCCTCGGCGTCGACTACATCGACGAGTCCGAGGTCCTGACCCCGGCCGACGAGGTCAACCACAGCGACAAGTTCGCCTTCACGACCCCCTTCGTGTGTGGCGCCACCAACCTGGGCGAGGCCCTGCGCCGCATCGCCGAGGGCGCGGCCATGATCCGCTCCAAGGGCGAGGCCGGCACCGGCAACGTCGTCGAGGCCGTCCGCCACCTGCGCCAGATCAAGAACGAGATCGCCAAGCTGCGCGGCTTCGACAACAACGAGCTGTACGCCGCCGCCAAGGAGCTCCGCGCCCCGTACGAGCTGGTCAAGGAGGTCTCCGAGCTGGGCAAGCTGCCGGTGGTCCTCTTCTCGGCCGGTGGCGTCGCCACCCCCGCCGACGCCGCGCTGATGCGCCAGCTCGGCGCCGAGGGCGTCTTCGTCGGCTCCGGCATCTTCAAGTCCGGCGACCCGGCCGCGCGCGCCGCCGCCATCGTGAAGGCCACCACCTTCTACGACGACCCCAAGATCATCGCCGACGCTTCCCGCAACCTGGGCGAGGCCATGGTCGGCATCAACTGCGACACCCTGCCCGAGGCCGAGCGCTACGCGAACCGGGGCTGGTAATGACCACTCCCGTAGTGGGCGTCCTCGCCCTTCAGGGGGACGTACGGGAGCACCTGATCGCCCTGGCCTCGGCTGACGCCCTGGCCAGGCCGGTCCGGCGCCCCGAGGAGTTCGCCGAGGTGGACGGCCTGGTCATACCCGGCGGCGAGTCCACGACCATCTCCAAGCTGGCCACGCTGTTCGGCCTCCTGGAGCCCTTGCGGGCACGCGTGCGTGCCGGGATGCCGGTGTACGGCACCTGCGCGGGCATGATCATGCTCGCCGACAAGATCCTGGATCCGCGTTCGGAGCAGGAGACCGTCGGCGGGATCGACATGATCGTGCGGCGCAACGCCTTCGGGCGGCAGAACGAGTCCTTCGAGGCGGCCGTCGAGGTAGCCGGCATCGAGGGCGCTCCCGTGGAGGGCGTCTTCATCCGCGCCCCCTGGGTGGAGTCCGTCGGCGCCAGTGCCGAGGTGCTCGCCGAGCACGAGGGGCACATCGTCGCCGTACGCCAGGGCAACGCGCTCGCCACGTCGTTCCACCCCGAGCTGACGGGCGACCACCGGGTGCACGAGCTGTTCGTCGGGATGGTGCGCGGGAACGCGGCGGCGGGATCCTAGTAGGATCTCCGGGGGTTCCCCGGGCCTTAAGGTGTCGGGGAGTTCGTACTGGTTGGGTAACGCGAAGGAGACAGGCAGATGTCCGGCCACTCTAAATGGGCTACGACGAAGCACAAGAAGGCCGTGATTGACGCCAAGCGCGGCAAGCTCTTCGCGAAGATGATCAAGAACATCGAGGTCGCGGCCCGCACGGGCGGCGCCGATGTGTCCGGCAACCCGACGCTCTTCGACGCCATCCAGAAGGCCAAGAAGAGCTCGGTTCCGAACAAGAACATCGACTCCGCGGTCAAGCGCGGCGCCGGTCTCGAAGCCGGCGGCGCCGACTACGAGACGATCATGTACGAGGGTTACGGCCCCAACGGTGTCGCGGTGCTCATCGAGTGCCTCACCGACAACCGCAACCGCGCCGCATCGGACGTCCGCGTCGCCATGACCCGCAACGGCGGCTCGATGGCCGACCCGGGCTCCGTCTCGTACCTGTTCAACCGCAAGGGCGTCGTGATCGTCCCCAAGGGCGAGCTGTCCGAGGACGACGTCCTGGGCGCGGTCCTGGACGCGGGCGCCGAAGAGGTCAACGACCTGGGTGAGTCCTTCGAGGTGCTTTCCGAGGCCACCGACATGGTCGCGGTCCGCACCGCGCTCCAGGACGCCGGGATCGAATACGACTCGGCCGACGCCAACTTCGTCCCGACCATGCAGGTCGAGCTGGACGAAGAGGGCGCCCGTAAGATCTTCAAGCTGATCGACGCGCTCGAGGACAGCGACGACGTACAGAACGTCTTCGCCAACTTCGACGTGAGCGACGAGGTCATGGAGAAGGTCGACGCGTAGCGCTGCCGCGAGCTGAGCAGTTTCGGGGGGGGGGGGGGGGGGGCCCCCACCCCCCCCCCCCCCCGCCGCTGTTGTCAGTGGCAGCGGATAGCCTGGCGTGAAGTTCAAAGATCACCGCCGCGACGAGGGGAGGGCGCGCATGCGCGTACTGGGGGTGGACCCCGGGCTGACCCGGTGCGGCGTCGGCGTCGTCGACGGGGTCGCAGGGCGGCCGCTGACCATGCGCGGCGTCGGTGTCGTACGGACGCCGCCGGACGCCGAGTTGGGCCACCGCCTCGTCGCCATCGAGCAGGGCATCGAGCAGTGGCTCGACGAGCACGAGCCCGAAGTCCTCGCCGTGGAGCGGGTGTTCAGCCAGCACAACGTCCGTACGGTGATGGGCACGGCCCAGGTGAGCGCCGTCGCCATGCTCTGCGCCTCGCGTCGCGGCATCCCCGTCGCCCTGCACACGCCGAGCGAGGTCAAGGCCGCCGTCACCGGCAGCGGCCGGGCCGACAAGGCACAGGTCGGCGCGATGGTGACCAGGTTGCTCCGGCTCGACGCACCGCCCAAGCCCGCCGACGCGGCCGACGCCCTCGCCCTCGCCATCTGCCACATCTGGCGCGCCCCCGCGCAGAACCGCCTCCAGCAGGCCGTGGCCCAGAACCGCCTCCAGCAGGCCGCAGCCCTGCACGCATCGAAAGGCCGTACCGCATGATCGCCTTCGTCAGCGGCCCCGTCGCCGCTCTCGCCCCCGATGCCGCGGTGGTCGAGGTCGGCGGCATCGGCATGGCCGTCCAGTGCACGCCGAACACGCTCTCCACACTCCGCGTCGGCCAGCAGACCAAGCTCGCCACGTCCCTGGTCGTACGGGAAGACTCGCTCACCCTGTACGGCTTCGCGGACGACGACGAGCGGCAGACCTTCGAGCTCCTGCAGACCGCGAGCGGTGTCGGACCGCGCCTGGCCCAGGCGATGCTCGCCGTGCACAGCCCGGACGCCCTGCGCCGCGCCGTCGCCACCGGTGACGAGAAGGCGCTCACCGCCGTCCCCGGCATCGGCAAGAAGGGCGCCCAGAAGCTGCTCCTGGAGTACAAGGACCGGCTCGGCGAGCCCCTCGGCACGGGCGGCCCCGCGATCGGCAAGGCCGTCACCACCGGCTGGGGCGACCAGCTGCACGCGGCGCTGATCGGCCTCGGGTACGCGACCCGCGAGGCCGACGAGGCGGTCGCCGCCGTCACCCCGCAGGCCGAGGCGTCCGGGACGGCGCCGCAGGTGGGCCAGCTCCTCAAGGCCGCCCTGCAGACGCTGAACCGCACCCGCTAGCCCACCGACCACCAGAACCACACCACGAGGCGACCTCATGAACTGGGACGAGACCACCGACGACACGACCGCACCGGCGGGTGCGGCCGAGCGGTTGGTCGGTGCGTCCGCCGACGGGGAGGACCAGGCGGTCGAGGCGGCGCTGCGCCCCAAGGACCTGGGCGAGTTCATCGGCCAGGAGAAGGTCCGCGAACAGCTCGACCTGGTCCTGCGCGCGGCCCGAGCACGGGGCGCCACCGCCGACCACGTACTGCTCTCCGGCGCACCGGGCCTCGGCAAGACCACCCTCTCCATGATCATCGCGGCCGAGATGGGCGCCCCGATCCGCATCACCAGCGGCCCGGCGATCCAGCACGCGGGCGACCTCGCGGCGATCCTCTCCTCCCTCCAGGAGGGCGAGGTCCTCTTCCTCGACGAGATCCACCGGATGTCGCGGCCCGCCGAGGAGATGCTCTACATGGCGATGGAGGACTTCCGCGTCGACGTCATTGTCGGCAAGGGCCCCGGCGCCACCGCCATCCCGCTGGAGCTGCCGCCCTTCACCCTGGTCGGCGCCACCACCCGCGCGGGCCTCCTGCCGCCGCCGCTGCGCGACCGCTTCGGCTTCACCGCCCACATGGAGTTCTACGAGCCCGCCGAGCTGGAGCGGGTGGTCCACCGCTCCGCACAGCTGCTCGACGTGGCCATCGACCCGGCCGGCGCCGCCGAGATCGCGGGCCGCTCCCGCGGCACCCCCCGTATCGCCAACCGTCTGCTGCGCCGCGTACGCGACTATGCGCAGGTCAAGGCCGACGGCGAGATCGACAGGGACATCGCGGGCGCGGCCCTGAAGGTCTACGAGGTGGACGGCCGAGGCCTCGACCGCCTCGACCGGGCCGTCCTGGAGGCCCTGCTCAAACTGTTCGGCGGCGGACCCGTGGGTCTGTCGACGCTCGCCGTCGCCGTGGGGGAGGAGCGCGAGACGGTCGAAGAGGTGGCCGAGCCCTTCCTGGTACGGGAGGGACTCCTCGCCCGCACGCCCCGCGGCCGCGTCGCGACGCCCGCGGCATGGGCGCATCTCGGCCTTGTTCCCCCGCGCCAGGCGGGCGGAATCGGACAAGGGGACCTGTTCGGGGCGTGACGGCGCGCGTACTCGCACGGTCAGGAACTGCGGTGCCATGCTGAGCGTTGTTCGTTAGGTGCGGACTCGCTTAGACTCCGCCGATGCCGTCCCTTGCGGGCGGCGTGCCCACCCCCGTCCATCAGGCCGCTTACCTGCGCGGTCATGCGAAGGAAACTCCGTCCCGTGAATATCGTGACCCTCCTCCCCTTCATCGTGCTCATCGGGGCCATGTTCCTGATGACGCGGTCCGCCAAGAAGAAGCAGCAGGCGGCCGCGCAGATGCGCAATGAGATGCAGCCCGGCACCGGCATCCGCACGATCGGGGGCATGTACGCCACCGTCAAGGAGGTTCACGACGACGCGGTCCTCCTTGAGGTGGCTCCGGGCGTGCACGCGTTTTACGCGAAGAACGCCGTCGGCGCCGTCCTCGAGGACGACGAGTACAACCGCATCGTCCACGGCGTGGGTGCCGACCTGAAGTCGAACACCCCCATCGTTCCGGACGACGCCTCCTCCCTGACCGAGACCGACGAGCCCGCCGCCGACGCTTCCGACGACTCGCCCATCGACCTCGGCAAGAAGGACGCGGACACCGCTCCCGAGGACGACGCCGAGCCGAAGAAGACCGACGGCGAGTCCGACGCGAAGTAGCCACCACCGGGGTCCGTGGGGCGCGCCGCTCGCGCTGCCACGGTCCCTGCAGTGCGTGGGTTTCGTGACGGGTCTCGACACCATTTCATGGCCGCCCACCTGGGAACTCCCCGCTCAGTGACGGGGCAGGGCACCGGACGCCGGGCGGTTGGACAGGGAGAACGAGAAGGTGGCAGCACCTAAGAAGGGCCGAAGGCAGAGCGCCCCGGGCAAGCCGGGCCGCTCTTTGGTCTTCATCCTGATCGCCCTCGTGGCGCTCACCGGGGGGATGTTCCTTTCCGGGAACACCACGCCCCGCCTCGGCATCGACCTCGCCGGCGGTACGAGCATCACGCTCCAGGCGAAGAACGAGCCCGGCCAGAAGAACGCGATCAACCCGACCAACATGAACACCGCGGTCAGCATCATCAACAACCGCGTCAATGGTCTAGGTGTGTCCGAGGCCGAGGTGCAGACCCAGGGCGCAGACAACATCATCGTCAACATCCCCAAGGGCACGAACGAGAAGCAGGCGCGCGAGCAGGTCGGCACGACCGCTCAGCTCTACTTCCGTCCGGTCCTGACGGTGGCCCCTGGCGAGCCCACCCCCGAGCCGTCCGCCTCCTCGTCCGGCAAGGGCACGGACAAGGACAAGGCGACCGAGAAGGGCGAGGACAAGGCGACGCCCTCCTCGACCCCGACGGCGACGCCCACCTCCCAGGGCCGCGCCGTCACCGACGGTCTGAAGGCCGACGCCACCCCGTCCCCCAAGTCCTCGGACAAGGGCGACGACAAGGACAAGGCGGCGCCGACCCCCACCCCGTCGGCCGACCCGGCCACCGCGGCCCTGCAGAAGAAGTTCACCGAGCTCGACTGCACCGACAAGGCGCAGCGCGGCAAGGTCGGCGACGGCATCAAGCCGTCCGAGCAGAGCATCGCCTGTGGCAAGAACAACGCCGGGCAGTGGGAGAAGTACGTGCTCGGCCCGGCCGAGCTGAACGGCAAGGACGTCGACGACGCCAAGGCCACGATCAGCCAGCAGAGCGGCGCCTGGGTCGTCAACATGGACTTCACCAAGGACGGCTCGAAGAAGTTCTCGAAGACCACCAGCAAGCTCTCGCAGCAGCAGCCTCCGATGAACCAGTTCGCCATCGTCCTCGACGGCGAAGTGGCCTCGGCCCCCAGCGTCAACACGACCCTGAGTGCCAACGCCGAGATCTCCGGCAGCTTCACCCAGGAGTCGGCCCAGGACCTCGCCAACATCCTGTCGTACGGCGCGCTGCCGCTCACCTTCCACGAGCAGAGCGTCACCACGGTGAGCCCGGCCCTCGGCGGCGAGCAGCTGCACGCCGGCCTGATCGCCGGCGCCATCGGCCTCGCGCTCGTCATCATCTACCTGGTGGTCTACTACCGGGGCCTGTCGCTCATCGCCATCGCGAGCCTCCTGGTCTCGGCGGCCCTGACGTACACCCTGATGACGCTGCTCGGCCCGGCCATCCAGTTCACGCTGAACCTGCCCGCGGTGTGTGGTGCGATCGTTGCGATCGGCATCACGGCGGACTCGTTCATCGTGTTCTTCGAACGCGTCAGGGACGAGGTCCGCGAGGGACGCACGCTGCGGCCCGCCGTCGAGCGTGCCTGGCCGCGTGCCCGGCGCACCATCCTGGTCTCCGACTTCGTGTCGTTCCTCGCGGCCGCCGTGCTCTTCGTCGTCACGGTCGGCAAGGTCCAGGGCTTCGCGTTCACGCTCGGCCTGACCACCCTGCTCGACGTCGTCGTGGTCTTCTTCTTCACCAAGCCGCTGATGACGCTCATGGCACGCAAGCCGTTCTTCGCGAACGGCCACAAGTGGTCCGGGCTCGACCCGAAGCGGCTCGGCGCCAAGCCCCCGCTGCGCCGCACGCGCCGTGCCACCGCCCCCGTCGACCCGAAGGAGGCGTGAGATGTCGAAGCTCGGCAATCTCGGCGCCAGGCTCTACCGCGGCGAGGTCGGCTATGACTTCGTCGGCAAGCGCAAGATCTGGTACGGCATCTCGATACTGATCACCATCACGGCGATCGTCGGCCTCGCGGTGCGCGGCCTGAACATGGGCATCGAGTTCGAGGGCGGTGCCGTCTTCACCACTCCGAAGACCAGCGTCTCGGTCGCTCAGGCGGAGAAGTACGCGGAAGAGGCCTCCGGCCACGACGCGGTCGTGCAGGAGCTCGGCTCGGGCGGTCTGCGCATCCAGGTCGCCGGTGTGGACACCGCCAAGTCCGACCAGATCAAGGCGGATCTGGCGAAGGACATGGACATCGAGTCCAACGACATCAACGCCGACCTCGTGGGCCCCAGTTGGGGTGAGCAGATCAGCCAGAAGGCCTGGACGGGCCTGATCATCTTCATGGTTCTCGTGGTGATCTATCTGGCGATCGCCTTCGAGTGGCGGATGGCGCTTGCCGCGCTGATCGCCCTGGTGCACGACATCACGATCACCGTCGGTGTGTACGCCCTAGTCGGCTTCGAGGTCACCCAGGGCACGATCATCGGTCTGCTGACGATCCTCGGTTATTCGCTGTACGACACGGTCGTGGTCTTCGACAGCTTGAAGGAGCAGTCGAAGGACCTCACCAAGCAGACCCGGTGGACCTACAGCGAGGTCGCCAACCGCAGCATCAACAGCACCCTGGTGCGCTCGATCAACACCACGGTCGTCGCGCTCCTGCCGGTCGCCGGTCTGCTCTTCATCGGTGGCGGTTTCCTCGGCGCGGGCATGCTCAACGACATCTCGCTGTCGCTGTTCGTCGGCCTCGCGGCCGGTGCGTACTCCTCGATCTTCATCGCCACGCCGCTCGTCGCCGACCTCAAGGAGACCGAGCCGCAGATGAAGGCGCTCAAGAAGCGCGTCCTCGCCAAGCGTGCCGCCGCGGCGGCCAAGGGCGAATCCGCGGAGAGCGCCGACAGCGCGGAGCAGGCTGACGACGAGGCGCAGGACCGGGTGCCGGAGGACGCCGCCCCCGCGGGCGTCGTCGGCCCGCGCACCCAGCCCACCTCCCGGGGCCGGGGCCGCGGCCGTCCCTCGGGGAAGCGCCGATGACCGAGACGACCGCAACGACGGAGCTGCTGCTCAGCCGCATCCGGGACGTCGCGGACTACCCGGAGCCGGGCGTGATGTTCAAGGACATCACCCCCCTCCTGGCGGACCCGGCGGCGTTCGCGGCGCTCACCGAGGCCTTCGCGGACCTCGCCGTGCGGCACGGCGCCACCAAGGTCGTCGGCCTGGAGGCCCGCGGCTTCATCCTCGGCGCCCCCGTCGCCCTCAGCGCCGGGCTCGGCTTCATCCCCGTACGCAAGGCGGGCAAGCTCCCCGGAGCGACGCTCAGCCAGGCCTACGACCTGGAGTACGGAAGCGCCGAGATCGAGGTGCACGCCGAGGACCTCGCCGCCGACGACCGCGTCATGGTCATCGACGACGTCCTGGCGACCGGCGGCACCGCCGAGGCGTCGCTGCGGCTGATCCGCCGGGCCGGCGCGCAGGTCGCCGGTGTGGCGGTGCTCATGGAGCTCGGCTTCCTCGGTGGCCGCGCCAAGCTGGAGACCGCCCTTGAGGGCGCCCCGCTGGAGGCCCTGATCACGGTCTGAGCGGACCCACGCACACCCCGAGGCGGGCCCGGAGGAATCCGGTGCCCGCCTCGGGTGTTTCCCCCGTAGAGACCTCAGGTTCGCCGTGTGGAGAACCTCAGGTGTTTCTCCCGTTGAGACCCGTCTCACGGGCTGAGGGCGAGCCGAAGGTCCAGGATCGATACCATGGGCTCTTCGGGGCCTGACCGGGGGACCCGGATCGCGCACAGGGAGCGCTCTTGCCAGACGAGTCCAAGGCACTCACCGCCGCCAAGGCCGCAGAGCAGGCCGAGCGCGCGGCGGCGAGCACTGCCGCGCCCGCGCAGAGCGCGACGCCCGCGAAGAACGCGCAGAGCGCGACGGCCGCGAAGCCGTCGGAGAGCGCGGCCCCCAGCACCACGTCCGCACCGGGCACGCCCGGCGGCAGCGCGCAGCGCGACAAGCCGGCCGGGCAGCCGCGCCCCAAGCCCCCCACCGAGGCCCGCCCCGGCAGCACGACCCCGGCGATCCGCCCCACCGCGGCCAAGACCGAGCGCTCCGGCTCCTCCAACCGCGTCCGCGCCCGCCTGGCCAGGCTCGGCGTCCAGCGCTCGAACCCGTACAACCCGGTCCTGGAGCCGCTGCTGCGGATAGTGCGCAGCAACGACCCCAAGATCGAGACGGCCACGCTGCGCCAGATCGAGAAGGCCTACCAGGTCGCCGAGCGCTGGCACCGTGGCCAGAAGCGCAAGAGCGGCGACCCGTACATCACGCACCCGCTCGCCGTGACGACCATCCTCGCCGAGCTGGGGATGGACCCTGCCACCCTCATGGCGGGGCTGCTCCACGACACCGTCGAGGACACCGAGTACGGCCTCGACACCCTCAAGCGGGACTTCGGCGACCAGGTCGCGCTGCTCGTCGACGGCGTCACCAAGCTCGACAAGGTCAAGTTCGGCGAGGCCGCGCAGGCCGAGACCGTGCGCAAGATGGTCGTCGCCATGGCCAAGGACCCCCGCGTCCTGGTCATCAAGCTCGCCGACCGCCTGCACAACATGCGCACGATGCGGTATCTGAAGCGCGAGAAGCAGGAGAAGAAGGCCCGCGAGACGCTGGAGATCTACGCTCCGCTGGCGCACCGCCTGGGCATGAACACCATCAAGTGGGAGCTGGAGGACCTCGCGTTCGCGATCCTCTACCCCAAGATGTACGACGAGATCGTGCGGCTCGTCGCCGAGCGGGCGCCCAAGCGCGACGAGTACCTGGCCATAGTGACCGACGAGGTCCAGGCCGACCTGCGCGCCGCCCGCATCAAGGCCACCGTCACCGGCCGCCCGAAGCACTACTACAGCGTCTACCAGAAGATGATCGTGCGAGGCCGCGACTTCGCCGAGATCTATGACCTGGTGGGTATTCGGGTCCTTGTCGACACGGTCCGCGACTGCTACGCGGCGCTCGGCACGGTGCACGCGCGATGGAACCCGGTCCCCGGCCGGTTCAAGGACTACATCGCGATGCCCAAGTTCAACATGTACCAGTCGCTGCACACGACGGTGATCGGCCCGAACGGCAAGCCCGTCGAGCTCCAGATCCGTACGTTCGACATGCACCGCCGTGCCGAGTACGGCATCGCCGCGCACTGGAAGTACAAGCAGGAGGCCGTCGCAGGCGCCTCCAAGGTGCGTACGGACGTACCGAAGAAGGCCGGTGGCAAGGACGACCACCTCAACGACATGGCGTGGCTGCGCCAGCTCCTCGACTGGCAGAAGGAGACCGAGGACCCCAGCGAGTTCCTCGAGTCGCTGCGCTTCGACCTGTCGCGCAACGAGGTCTTCGTGTTCACGCCGAAGGGCGACGTCATAGCGCTCCCGGCGGGCGCGACTCCCGTCGACTTCTCGTACGCCGTCCACACCGAGGTCGGCCACCGCACCATAGGAGCGCGGGTCAACGGACGGCTCGTGCCGCTCGAATCGACCCTGGACAACGGCGACTTGGTGGAGGTCTTCACCTCCAAGGCGGCCGGCGCGGGCCCGTCCCGCGACTGGCTCGGCTTCGTCAAGTCGCCGCGGGCGCGCAACAAGATCCGTGCGTGGTTCTCCAAGGAGCGCCGCGAGGAGGCCATCGAGCAGGGCAAGGACGCCATCGCGCGGGCCATGCGCAAGCAGAACCTGCCGATCCAGCGGATCCTCACCGGGGATTCACTGGTCACCCTCGCCCACGAGATGCGCTACCCCGACATCTCCTCGCTGTACGCGGCCATCGGCGAGGGACATGTCACCGCGCAGTCCGTCGTGCAGAAGCTCGTCCAGGCGCTCGGCGGCGAAGAGGCCGCCAACGAGGACATCGCCGAGAGCGCGCCGCCCGCCCGCGGCCGCAGCAAGCGCCGGGCCAACGCCGACCCGGGTGTGGTGGTCAAGGGCGTCGAGGACGTCTGGGTCAAGCTGGCCCGCTGCTGTACGCCCGTCCCCGGCGACGGGATCATCGGCTTCGTCACGCGCGGCAGCGGCGTATCGGTTCACCGCAGCGACTGCGTGAACGTCGACTCGCTCTCCCGTGAGCCCGAGCGGATCCTCGAGGTCGAGTGGGCGCCCACCCAGTCGTCGGTCTTCCTGGTCGCCATCCAGGTGGAGGCCCTTGACCGCTCGCGGCTGCTCTCGGACGTCACGCGCATCCTCTCGGACCAGCACGTGAACATCCTGTCCGCGGCCGTCCAGACCTCCCGCGACCGCGTCGCCACGTCCCGCTTCACCTTCGAGATGGGCGACCCCAAGCACCTGGGGCACGTCCTCAAGGCGGTCAGGGGAGTCGAGGGCGTGTATGACGTGTACAGGGTGACGTCGGCCCGCAGGCCGTAAACGGTCTCCTACGTACGTAAACGGTCTCCTACGTAGAGGGGCTCCCGTACGCGATGTACGGGAGCCCCGCTACGTAGACAGCGAAATAAAAATCAGCCGCCGAACTCGTGCAGGCCCTTCAGCGCCTGGTCGAGCAGCGCCTGGCGGCCGTCGAGCTCCCGCTGGAGCTTGTCGGCCTTGGCGTTGTTGCCCGCGGCGCGAGCCTTCTCGATCTGGTCGGTCAGCTTGTCGACCGCGGCCTGCAGCTGGCCGGTGAGACCCTCGGCACGCGCGCGTGCCTCAGGGTTCGTACGGCGCCACTCGGCCTCCTCGGAGTCCTGCAGGGCCCGCTCCACGGCGTGCATCCGGCCCTCGACCTTCGGCCGTGCGTCGCGCGGGACGTGGCCGATGGCCTCCCACCGCTCGTTGATCGAACGGAACGCCGCACGGGCCGACTTGAGGTCCTTCACCGGGACGAGCTTCTCGGCCTCCTCGGCCAGTTCCTCCTTCAGCTTCAGGTTCTCCGTCTGCTCGGCGTCCCGCTCCGCGAAGACCGCGCTGCGCGCCGCGAAGAACACGTCCTGGGCGCCGCGGAAGCGGTTCCACAGATCGTCCTCGTGCTCGCGCTGGGCGCGGCCCGCGGCCTTCCACTCGGTCATCAGATCGCGGTACCGCGCGGCCGTCGGACCCCAGTCGGTCGACCCGGAGAGCGCCTCGGCCTCGCCGACCAGACGCTCCTTGGTCTTGCGGGCCTCCTCGCGCTGGGCGTCCAGCGAGGCGAAGTGGGCCTTGCGGCGCTTGGAGAACGCCGAGCGGGCGTGCGAGAAGCGGTGCCACAGCTCGTCGTCCGACTTGCGGTCGAGGCGCGGCAGACCCTTCCAGGTGTCCACCAGGGCGCGCAGGCGTTCGCCCGCCGCCCGCCACTGCTCGCTCTGCGCGAGCTCCTCGGCCTCGACGACCAGCGCCTCCTTGGCGTGCCGCGCCTCGTCCGACTGCTTGGCCTTCTGGACCTTGCGCTCCTCGCGGCGCGCCTCCACCGTCTCGACGAGCTTGTCCAGACGCGTGCTCAAGGCGTCCAGATCGCCGACCGCGTGCGCCTCGTCCACCTGCTGGCGCAGATGGTCGATGGCGGTCATGGCGTCCTTGGCCGACAAGTCGGTCGTCTTCACCCGGCGCTCGAGAAGTCCGATCTCGACGACCAGACCGTCGTACTTGCGCTCGAAGTAGGCGAGGGCCTCGTCAGGAGACCCCGCTTTCCACGAACCGACCTCACGCTCGCTGCCGTCGGCCTTGCGCACATACACGGTCCCCGTCTCGTCGACGCGGCCCCACGGGTCGCTGCTCACAGCGCCTCCTCCACATGATGCCTGCGCAGGGCCTCGGGGCCCCCGGCATCGTCCACAGTTTCGTCACCGCCAACATAGGCGACCGGCGGGGCGGCTGTCCGCATCCCGCACGTCCGAAGTTTGCCTGGCGGGGGTCAGGATTTCGACACGGTCGCCTTGTCGATGACGACCGTCGCGTTCGGGGCGCCGTCACCCTGCCCGGTGCTCTCCCCGGCCTCGGCGATCTTCTTGAGCACCTTCATCCCGGAATCGGAAATGGTCCCGAACGGTGTGTAGTCGGGCGGCAGCTGACTGTCCTGGTAGACCAGGAAGAACTGGCTGCCTCCGGTGTCCCGGCCCTGCTTCTTCTGGGCGTTGTACCGGTTGGCCATCGCGACCGTGCCCGCCGGATAGACGTTCCCCTTCAGGCTCTTGTCCTTGAGGTTCTCGTCCGGGATCGAGTAGCCGGGGCCGCCCTCGCCGGTGCCCTTCGGGTCGCCGCACTGCAGGACGTAGATGCCGCCCGCGGTGAGCCGGTGGCACTTGGTGTGGTCCAGATAGCCCTTGTTCACCAGGAAGTTGAAGGAGTTGACCGTGTGCGGGGCCTTCGCCGCCGACAGGTTCAGGTCGATGCCGCCGCAGGTGGTGTCCAGCTTCATCGTGTAGTCGGCCGACTTGTCGATCGTGAGCGCCGGCTCCTTCTTGAAGCTCAGCGGCTTCACCTTGCCGCCCGCGGGCTTCTCGCAGGGGTCCGCCTTCTTGGTGGGGCTCGGGCTCGCCACGTCCTTCGGCTTGCCGTCGTCGTCGAAGGCTCCCGCCGCGTACGACACCGCGCCGCCGGCCACGACCACCGCGAGCGCCGATGCGATCACCGCGTTGCGCATCCGCGCCCTGCGTCGCGCGGCCTCCCGGCGCTGCTGCTGCCGCAAGAACTTCTCCCGGGCGAGCTGACGCCGCCGCTGATCGTTGCTGACCACCGGGTGATCTCTCCTCTGCGTGGATGACCGCTTCTGTGTGCCCCGTACCGTATATGGGTTAGCTGTGGAATCGGCAGCGCCGGTAGGCTCTGATCTGCCGCGACCTGCGCGGTCACCTCCGCCGGACGACGAACGAAGGACGATCGTGCTCATTGCCGGGTTTCCCGCCGGGGCCTGGGGGACCAACTGCTACTTGGTCGCCCCCGCCGCAGGCGAGGAGTGCGTGATCATCGACCCGGGCCACCAGGCCGCCCAGGGAGTCGAGGACGCACTCAAGAAGCATCGGCTCAAGCCCGTCGCGGTCATCCTCACCCATGGCCACATCGACCATGTCGCATCGGTCGTCCCGGTCTGCGGAGCCAACGACGTACCCGCGTGGATCCACCCCGAGGACCGGTACATGCTGAGCGACCCGGAGAAGGCCATAGGGCGTTCCTTCGGCGCGCAGTTGATGGGCGAGCTGACCGTGGGGGAGCCCGCCGACGTCAAGGAGCTGACCGACGGCGCGCAGCTGAAGCTGGCCGGACTCGACTTCTCCGTCGCGCACGCGCCGGGCCATACGAAGGGGTCGGTGACCTTCCAGCTCCCCGAGTCCGCCGAGGTTCCCTCGGTGTTCTTCTCGGGTGATCTGCTCTTCGCCGGCTCCATCGGACGCACCGACATGCCCGGCGGATCGCACGCCGAGATCCTCGAGTCGCTGGCGCGTGTGTGCCTGCCGCTCGACGACTCGACCGTGGTCCTGCCCGGTCACAACGAGCACACGACCATTGGCCGTGAGCGCGCCACCAACCCGTATCTGCGCCAGGTGGCCGCCGGCCTGGGAGCCGACGCGGCTCCCCGACGAGGAATGTGACGAGAGAACTCCCGTGAGCACCTTCAAGGCCCCCAAGGGCACCTACGACCTGCTTCCGCCGGACTCCGCGAAGTACCTCGCAGTCCGCGAGGCGATCGCGGCACCGCTGCGGAACTCCGGTTACGGCTACGTGGAGACCCCCGGCTTCGAGAACGTCGAGCTGTTCTCGCGCGGCGTCGGCGAGTCCACCGACATCGTCTCCAAGGAGATGTACGCCTTCGAGACCAAGGGCGGCGACCAGCTCGCGCTGCGCCCCGAGGGCACCGCTTCCGTGCTGCGCGCGGCCCTGGAGGCCAACCTGCACAAGGCGGGCAACCTCCCCGTCAAGCTCTGGTACTCCGGCTCGTACTACCGCTACGAGCGCCCGCAGAAGGGCCGCTACAGGCACTTCTCGCAGGTCGGCGCCGAGGCCATCGGCGCGGAGGACCCGGCTCTGGACGCCGAGTTGATCATCCTGGCCGACCAGGCGTACCGCGCGCTCGGCCTGAAGCAGTTCCGCATCCTGCTCAACTCGCTGGGCGACAAGGAGTGCCGCCCCGTCTACCGCGCCGCGCTGCAGGACTTCCTGCGCGCGCTCGACCTGGACGAGGAGACACGTCGACGTATCGACATCAACCCGCTCCGCGTCCTGGACGACAAGCGTGACGACGTCCAGAAGCAGCTGGTCGGCGCCCCGATGCTGCGCGACTACCTGTGCGACGCGTGCAAGGCGTACCACGAGCAGGTGCGCGAGCTCCTGACGGCGGAGGGCGTCGCGTACGAGGACGACCCGAAGCTGGTCCGCGGCCTGGACTACTACACGCGCACGACCTTCGAGTTCGTCCACGACGGCCTCGGCTCGCAGTCCGCGGTGGGCGGCGGCGGCCGCTACGACGGCCTGTCCGAGATGATCGGCGGCCCCTCGCTGCCGTCCGTCGGCTGGGCGCTCGGCGTGGACCGCACGGTCCTCGCCCTGGAGGCGGAGGGCGTCGAGCTCGAACTGCCCTCGGCGACCAGTGTGTTCGCGGTGCCGCTGGGCGAGGAGGCCAGGCGGGTGCTGTTCTCCAAGGTGACGGAGCTGCGCAAGGCCGGCGTCGCGGCGGACTTCTCGTACGGCGGGAAGGGCCTCAAGGGCGCGATGAAGAACGCCAATCGCAGCGGCGCGCGCTTCACGGTCGTCGCCGGTGAGCGTGACCTCGCCGAGGGCGTCGTGCAGCTCAAGGACATGGAGTCCGGGGAGCAGACGGCGGTCGCGGTGGACGGGATCGTGGCGGAGCTGAAGTCCAGGCTGAGCTGAACCTGGGGGCGTTGGGGCGAGAACCTCGCTCCAACGCCCCGAACCGCATCGCGCCAACCGAACGCCCGGGGACCTCCGTGCGTACCTCCTTATGTCCATCGAACGGTGGACACCCGGTCGAGTGCGGCACAATGTGCGTGCCCGCAGGCCACCCACAAGCGACGGAACGGCGTGATGAGCAAAACGATGTCAGCGAAGGACGATGCCCTGGACGGCGGGGAGCGGACGGACGTTCCGGGTGCCGTCGGCGGGAGCCGCGCACTTGCCCTGCTCCTGGTGATCACGGGCGCGGCCGGTCTGCTCGCCTCCTGGGTGATCACCATCGACAAGTTCGAGCTCCTGAAGGACCCGAACTTCCAGCCGGGCTGCAGCATCAACCCCATCGTCGCCTGCGGCAGCATCATGAAGAGCGAGCAGGCCGAGGCCTTCGGGTTCCCCAACCCGATGCTGGGCCTTGTCACTTACGCCATCATCATCGGCGTCGGCATGAGCCTGCTCGCCGGGGCCCGCTTCCCGCGCTGGTACTGGCTGACCATGAACGCGGGCATGCTCTTCGGCGTCGGATTCTGCACCTGGCTGATGATCCAGTCGCTGTACGAAATCAACGCGCTCTGCCTGTGGTGCTGCCTGGCCTGGGTCGCCACGCTCCTGATGTTCTGGTACGTCACGTCCTTCAACGTCCGCAAGGGCTTCCTGCCCGCCCCGGGCTGGGGCAAGAGCTTCTTCGAGGACTTCACCTGGGCCCTGCCGGTGATGCACATCGGCGTCATCGCGATGCTGATCCTCACGCGCTGGGGCGCCGACCTCTGGGCCTGACCGGCGCCCGGAGGGATTGTCAGTGGGGTGACATAGGGTTCTGGACGTGGAGCCCGACCTGTTCACCGCCGCAGCCGAAGACCGCCAGGAGAAGGACCCGTCCAGCAGTCCCCTGGCCGTCCGGATGCGCCCGCGCACCCTCGACGAAGTCGTCGGCCAGCAGCACCTGCTGAAGCCGGGCTCGCCCCTGCGCCGCCTCGTCGGCGAGGGCGGGGGAGGGCCCGCGGGCCCCTCCTCGGTGTTCCTGTGGGGCCCGCCCGGCATCGGCAAGACGACGTTGGCGTACGTCGTCTCGAAGGCCACGAACAAGCGCTTCGTCGAGCTCTCCGCGATCACCGCGGGCGTCAAGGAAGTGCGCGCGGTCATCGACGGCGCCCGCAGGGCGATGGGCGGCCACGGCAAGGAGACCGTCCTCTTCCTCGACGAGATCCACCGCTTCAGCAAGGCCCAGCAGGACTCCCTGCTCCCGGCGGTCGAGAACCGCTGGGTCACGCTGATCGCGGCGACGACCGAGAACCCGTACTTCTCGATCATCTCCCCGCTGCTCTCGCGCTCCCTGCTGCTCACCCTCGAACCGCTCACCGACGACGACCTGCGCGGCCTGCTGCGCCGGGCGCTCGGCGCCGAGCGGGGCCTTGGCGACGCGGTCACGCTGCCCGTCGAGGCCGAGGCACATCTGCTGCGCATCGCCGGCGGCGACGCCCGGCGCGCGCTCACCGCCCTGGAGGCGGGCGCCGGATCGGCTCTCGCCAAGGGCGAGAAGGAGATCACCCTTCAGACCCTGGAGGAGTCGGTCGACCGGGCCGCCGTGAAGTACGACCGCGACGGCGACCAGCACTACGACGTCGCGAGCGCCCTGATCAAGTCCATCCGCGGCTCCGACGTGGACGCGGCGCTGCACTATCTGGCCCGCATGATCGAGGCGGGCGAGGACCCCCGCTTCATCGCACGGCGCCTGATGATCTCCGCGAGCGAGGACATCGGCCTCGCCGACCCGACGGCCCTGCCCACGGCGGTCGCAGCCGCCCAGGCCGTGGCCATGATCGGCTTCCCGGAGGCCGCGCTCACCCTCAGCCACGCGACGATCGCCCTCGCGCTCGCCCCGAAGTCGAACGCCGCGACGATCGCGATCCAGCAGGCCCAGGCGGACGTCCGCGCCGGCCTCGCCGGACCCGTCCCGCCCCATCTGCGCGACGGCCACTACAAGGGCGCGGCCAAGCTCGGCCACGCCCAGGGCTATGTGTATCCGCACGACGTCCCGGGCGGCATCGCGGCCCAGCAGTACGCCCCGGACGCCATCGAGGGCAAGCGCTACTACCAGCCCACGAGGTACGGCGGAGAGGCGCGGTACGCCGACGTGGTCGAGCGGGTCCGCGCCCGCCTCAAGGGCGAGCAGCCCGAGGCCTAGCCAGGTCCCGGGCCCTGCGGCTGAGGCACTCGCGCCCACCCGGTACACTTGCCCGCAGTGCTGCGTCCCGTGTCCGGTCTCGTACCGGCACCACCAGAACGGGACATCCAGCCGGAGCCCCGGACCTCACGGTCCAGGAATCTCCAGGAGCGTCGCGCACCGTCGAAGGTGTCGCGGGCAGCCCACCACCATCTCGTACTCCGGGAAACGGTCGGTGGGCCACTCGCGTGCTGCACGTATGTGCCCAGACCAGGGAGCGGCTGCCCGCCGGATCCAGATCCACCGGATCCGATGGGTTTCCCAGGCTGCGGATTGCGACCTCCCTTAACCCTGGTGAAGCCGTATTCACAGAGAACAGAGAGGTTGGTTCATGCCGAACCAGTCCCGCCCCAAGGTCAAGAAGTCGCGTGCCCTCGGCATCGCGCTGACCCCGAAGGCCGTCAAGTACTTCGAGGCCCGTCCCTACCCGCCGGGCGAGCACGGCCGTGGGCGCAAGCAGAACTCGGACTACAAGGTCCGTCTGCTCGAGAAGCAGCGTCTGCGCGCGCAGTACGACATCAGCGAGAAGCAGATGGCCCGTGCCTACGACCGCGCCAAGAAGGCCGAAGGCAAGACCGGTGAGGCCCTGGTCATCGAGCTGGAGCGTCGTCTCGACGCCCTGGTTCTGCGTTCGGGCATCGCCCGCACGATCTACCAGGCCCGCCAGATGGTCAGCCACGGCCACGTCGAGGTCAACGGCGGCAAGGTCGACAAGCCGTCGTTCCGCGTCCGTCCCGACGACGTCGTGATGATCCGCGAGCGCAGCCGCGAGAAGCCGCTGTTCCAGGTCGCGCGTGAGGGTGGCTTCGCCCCCGACGGCGAGACCCCGCGTTACCTCCAGGTCAACCTGAAGGCCCTGGCCTTCCGTCTGGACCGTGACCCGAACCGCAAGGAGATCCCCGTGATCTGCGACGAGCAGCTCGTCGTCGAGTACTACGCCCGCTGACCCGGACGTAGCTCTCCCTGCTTCAGCCCGTAGCCCCGCGCCCCCCCCAACGCCGCGCGGCCGGCGGGCGGTTGCTGAGCGCTGGGGCCCGCAGCGGTGCCCCCCCCCCCAC
>NZ_JBHYIG010000131.1:0-25791 GCF_042740015.1 Streptomyces sp. NPDC059037 | reverse complement strand
GGTGTGGTGGTGGACGCGGCCCCCGCGGCCGCGTCACCCGCCGGCTTCACCGGGGTGGCGGCGGCGGCCGCCGCTACTCCCGGCTTGTAGTCGGCGAAGAAGTCCCACCAGGCTCGGTCAACCGAATTCGGGTCCTGGAGGTACTGCTGATAGATCTCGTCGACGAGCCACTCATTGGGACCGAAGGCGACGGCAGGGTCCTTGCCCTGCCCGTCTTGGTCGGTCGAGATGCTCGAGTTACTGGGGGACTGTGGCGACACGGCGGTAACCGCCCTCTTCCGCTTCACAAGGTGATGGACAGCGGAAATAAAGGCTACGCCTCCAAGGCCGCCAGGTGCAGGCCGGGCCCGTCATCCGTCGCGTAAGTCACACTGGATCGGGGGTTTCGGTGGTGTAAATGGCGGGAAACAAGCCGGGTTCCGCAACGCCAGATGGCCGCGCGGGGCTTCCCCTGCGCGGCGCCTTCACCCGGGCGCGCTTCAGATGCGCCCGCGCATCGCTTCCGCTTCGAACCCTACGTCAACTTCACACTTCGGGCAGGCCCGGAAGAGTGACCTGGATGCGGCAGCCCCGAGGGGATTCGGCCACACCGATGTGCCCGCCGTGCAGATCGACCGCCCAGCGCGCGATGGCGAGGCCGAGGCCGGTGCCGCCGTCGTTGCCGGGGCCCTGGGCGGGGGCGCCCGCGTGGCTGCCCCGGTTGAAGCGCTCGAAGACCCGGTGCCACTCCGACTCCGGGATGCCGGGTCCCTCGTCCAGGACCTCCAGGTCCAGGGACTCCGGGTAGGGGCCGCGCCGGGCGCGCACGGTGACGCGGCCGTGCGGCGGGCTGTGCTTGACCGCGTTGTCGATGAGGTTGGCCACCACCTGGTGCAGCCGCTCGGCGTCCGCGTGCGCGGTCAGCTCGGGCGGTGTCACGTCCAGGTGCAGATGGACGTCCGTACGCGTGTGGCTGCCGGATCCCGATGCGATGCCCGCGCGGGCGGATGCCACCATGTTGGCCTCCTTCAGGACGCCCGACAGATAGGGCCACACCTCGAAGCGGCGGGCCTTCAGCGGGACGACGCCGTTGTCCAGGCGTGACAGGTCGAGCAGCGTCTCGACGAGGCGTCCGAGCCGCTCCGTCTGCTTCAGCGCCGTACGCATGGTCTCCGGGTCGGCGGCGGAGACCCCGTCGACGACGTTCTCCAGGACGGCGCGCAGGGCCGCGATGGGCGTGCGCAGCTCGTGCGAGACATTGGCGACCAGCTCCTTGCGCTGCTGGTCCTGGGCCTCCAGGTCGTCCGCCATGCGGTTGATCGTGGTGGCCACGTCGCCCAGCTCGTCGCGCCGGTCGGCGCCGCGTGCCCGCCGTGTGTAGTCGCCGTGCGAGACGGCGCGTGCCACCGCGTTCATCTCGTCGAGCGGCGCGGTGAGGCTGTGTGCCACGAACTGCGTGATGAGCAGCGTGGCGATCACCGAGAAGACGGTGATGAAGCGCAGCTCGGTCTCCGTCTCCATCGCCACCATCAGCAGGCCGGTGGTGATGAAGACCGACACCACCACCAGGGTGCCGAGCTTGGTCTTGATGGAGAAGGGCCGCAGCCCTCCGAAAGGCCTGGTCATCAGCTGCCCGGCCTCACGGGGTCGGGGTCTCCAGGGCGTACCCGACGCCGTGCACCGTGCGGATCCGCTCGGCGCCGATCTTCCGGCGCAGCGCCTTGATGTGGCTGTCGACGGTCCGGGTGCCCGACGCGTCCGCCCAGTCCCACACCTCGGCGAGCAGCTGCTCGCGGGAGAGGACCGCGCGGGGGGTGTTGGCCAGGCAGACAAGCAGGTCGAACTCCGTCGGCGTCAGGTGTACGTCCTCGGAGCGGACTCTGACGCGCCGCTGGGCATGGTCGATCTCCAGCTCGCCGAGCCGCAGGATGCCGCTGCGCGGCGTGGTCGCGGCGAGCGCGGCCCGCTCGACCCTGCGCAGCAGGACGTGCACCCGGGCCGCGAGCTCCCGCATCGAGAACGGCTTGGTCATGTAGTCGTCGGCGCCGACGCCGAGCCCGACCAGCATGTCCGTCTCGTCGTCGCGCGCCGTCAGCATGAGCACCGGGACCGGCCGCTGGGCCTGCACCCGACGGCACACTTCAAGCCCGTCGAAGCCCGGCAGCATGATGTCCAGGATCAGGAGATCGGGCTGCCAGGCCTGTGCGGTGTCGACCGCCGCGGGACCGTCGCCCGCCGTTTGCACAACGAAACCCTCGGCGCGTAGCCGGGCGGCGATGGCGTCGACGATCGTCGGGTCGTCCTCGACCACCAGAACCCGGCGCTGGGCGCCTGGCATTGCCGCCGTCGCACCGTTGTGGGAGGTGTGTGTCTGCTCCATCGCCCGCCCCTGACACTGATCGCTTGTGTTCGGTCAGCAGGGTACGGGTCGCGAAGGCACCTCGGCTACGCAGCCCTGACGCCGAGATGAACCACGTCGGGTACGCCTCGGGCAACGGGGATCTCTTCCGTCCGTACCGACTGGAACCCGGCATTCCGTAGAGCGAAGTCGAAAGCGGACGACGGCTGGGCGGACCACACGGCGAGCACTCCGCCGGGCTTGAGACGGGCCTGACAGGCCGCCAGACCGGCAGGCGAGTAGAGGGAGTTGTTGTCCTCCGTCACCGTCCAGTCGGGGCCGTTGTCGATGTCCAGGCAGAGCGCGTCGTACGTGTCTGCGCCGTCTGCGTTGTCTGCGGAGTCGGAGACGTACGCGACGAGGTCCGTGTGCAGGATCCGGGTGCGCGGATCGGCGAGCGCGGCGCCGGAGAAGGCGGACAGCGGCCCCTCGCGGTGCCAGTCGATGATGGCCTGCTCGCGCTCCACGACGGCGATATGGCCCCAGCGCCGGTCGGCGGCCGCGTGGGCGAGCGAGAAGCCGACGCCGAGCCCGCCGATGAGGACGCTCGGTTCGGGGCGGTCGTCGAGGGCGTCGAGGGCAGCGTCGATGAGGAGCCGCTCCGAGCGGCCGTCCGAAGTGTCCATGAGGAAGCACCCGTTGGCGATGATCTGCAGCAGTTCACCGTGGCGCCGCAGCACGACTTCGCCGTACGGGCCCTCACGCCGGTCGATGACGACGGGGGCGATGGTGTGATGGTGCATGGCGGCCAGCGTATGGGGGAGCGGCCGGGCGCCGGGGGTGGATGGGGGCGGACGCGATTCGGCCCCGTGAGGTTGTTCCTCGCGGTGTGATTCGCGTCTCACGTGGCGCCGGTCATAGACAGCGCCCGAAAGATCAGCATTGGGTGGGCGTGACGGAAGGAGCGCCGCACCGTGAACCGGAGTTCGACGGCTGTCCCCGCGGCACCCGAGGAGACGGTCCGCCCCGCGCTGGACGGCATCCCGGGACAAAGGGGACCCGTGACGCGGGCCGCTCCAGGCGGTCCGGCGCCGGAGGCCCCGGCCGGCCCCGCGTCCGCGTGGCGCAGGCTGCGTCCCTGGCGACTGCTCCCGACCCCCACCGGTACGCCCTTCACCTTCGGGTACGCCGTCGTGCTCGCCGGCACCTCGCTGCTCACCCGGTACGCGGACCCCGCCTTCGTCTCGGCCCTGCACCAGGGGTCCAGCACGGACGTCGCGCACCTCATGCAGCAGCCGCTGCTGGTCCTCCTCGCGAGCGCGCTGTGGATCGCGGGCGGCATCGCATCGCCGTACGCGATCGGGTTCCTGCTCGTCCTGACGGGCCTGGAGCGCCGCATCGGCGCGCTGCGCACCGCGGGGGTCTTCCTGCTCGGGCATGTCGTCGCCACCCTGGCGACCGAGATCCCGGTCGGCTTCTCGGTCCTCGCGGGCCATCTGCCGGAGAGCTCCCTGCACCGCCTCGACTACGGCATCAGCTTCGGCGTCGCGGCGAGCATCGGGGCACTGGCCGGGCTCTTCCGGCCGTGGCTGCGGTGGCTGGTGCTTGCTGCCTTCGGCGGGATGCTGGTCGACGATCTCCTCGCGTTCACCGATCCGCTGACCAACTGGGGCCACCTCCTTGCCCTGCTGATCGGCGTCGCGACGTGGCCGCTGGTGCGGCGGTGGCGCCGCGCGGCTTGATGGGGATCCCTGCCGAAGCCTGTCGCCGTACTCGCCTGCGGGCGCGTCGTGGCTGGTCGCGCCCACGCGGCGGAGCCGCATGTCGATACAGCCCCGCGCCCCTTGCGGGGCTGCATCAGCCCCGCGGGACCAGCCACGACGTACCCGCACCGCTAAGCGGCCACCGCCTCCACCACGGAGGGGAACGCCCTGGTGGGAAGGGTCCGCGTCACCCTGAGCCCCGCCTCGCCCAGGAGCCGCGTGAACTCCTCCTCCGTCCGCTCCTTGCCGTCCACGACCGCGGCCATCGCCACGTCGAGGGCCTTGCCGGGGTGCGGATCGTTCCCCGCGGGCAGCACCGCGTCGACGATCAGGACGCGTGCCCCCGGTGCCATCGCGGCGCGGCAGTTGCGCAGGATGCGCAGGCAGGCGTCGTCCGGCCAGTCGTGCAGGACGTGCTTGATCACGTAGATGTCGCCGCCCTCCGGGGCTCCGGCGAAGAAGTCGCCGCTCTCCGCCCGCCAGCGGCCCTTCAGCTCGTCCTCGCCCAGGACGTGGCGGCTCACGGCAGGCGCCTGGTCGAAGAGGACCCCCGTAAGGCCGGGGTGCCGGCGCAGGATGCTCAGCAGCAGACCGCCGCGCCCGCCGCCCACGTCCACCACGGTGCCCCGCTCCGGGAACGGATACGTCTCGGCGACCACCTCGTTGACCGGGGCCGAGAACGACGTCATGCCGTCGTCGAACAGCTTCCGCAGGGCGGGATCGGTCGCCAGGTGCTCGAAGAACGGCTTTCCGTAGATCCGCTCGAAGGACGGGCCCGACTTGCGGACCGTCTCCTCAAGGCCCGCCGAGGTCCGCTGGAACGTCTCCTCGGTCAGCATCATGACCATCGCGTGCTGGGAGTGCGGTACGTCCGTGCGCAGCGCGTCCCCGACCGGCGTGAGGTGGAACGCCCCCGCCTCGTCCTCGCGGAAGATGCCGCGCGTGGCGAGATAGCGCAGGACGCGGCGTAATTGCCCCGCGTCGGTGTCGGTCAGGGGGGCCAGTTCGTCCGGAGTGCGCGGGGCCGACGCCAGGTGATCGGCTATCCGGCAGCTCGCCGCCGTGCGCAGTGCGGCCGAGAACAGGTGCCCCAGCGCGTGCTCCGTCAGCTCGCCCGCCACGTCCAGCTGGGGCGCGCCCGTCTCGCCGTTGCCGCTCCCGGATGTGTCCACTGTGTCCACGTAGGTCTCCTGTGTGAGTCGCGTTCCCTCACGATCCCCGGACCCCTCGGCGCACGTAACCCCTGAGATCAGCCGTCTCAGGAGTCGATCGCTCACAGCGAACAGGCCCGGGGGAACATTCAAGGACTCATGTGCATTGAGTCGGTAAAGCTCAACTTGAATGCCGAAGGGGAGATCATGGCTTCGACGTCCACACCGCTCACTCTGCCCGTGCTGCCGCTCGACGACGAGGTTGTCCTGCCCGGCATGGTGGTTCCGTTCGACCTGTCCGACACCGATGTACGAGCCGCGGTGGAGGCCGCCCAGGCGGCGGCCCGCTCCAGTGGCAGTGGCAGCAAGCCGCAGGTCCTTCTTGTTCCGCGGATCGACGGGACGTACGCGGCGACCGGTGTCCTCGGCACGGTCGAGCAGGTCGGGCGGCTCTCCGACGGCGACCCCGGCGCGCTCATCCGCGGCCGCGGCCGGGTGCGGATCGGCGCCGGGACGACCGGGCCGGGTGCGGCGCTCTGGGTGGAGGGGCTCAAGGTCGACGAGACCGTGCCGGAGCCCCTTCCGGGTGCCGTCGCCGAGCTGGTCAAGGAGTACAAGGCGCTCGCCACCAGTTGGCTGAAGAAGCGCGGGGCCTGGCAGGTCGTGGACCGCGTCCAGCAGATCGAGGACGTCTCCGCGCTCGCCGACAACTCCGGATACTCGCCCTTCCTCTCCACCGAGCAGAAGGTCCGGCTCCTGGAGACCGACGACCCGGCGGCCCGTCTGAAGCTCGCCACCGAGCAGCTGCGCGAGCACCTCGCCGAGCAGGACGTCGCCGAGTCCATCGCCAAGGACGTACAGGAAGGCGTCGACAAGCAGCAGCGCGAGTTCCTGCTGCGGCGTCAGCTGGACGCCGTACGCAAGGAACTGCGCGAGATCAACGGCGAGCAGGAGGGCGAGGAGTCCGACGACTACCGCACCCGCGTCGAGGCCGCCGACCTCCCCGAGAACGTCCGTGAGGCGGCCCTGAAGGAAGTCGACAAGCTGGAGCGGTCCAGCGACCAGTCGCCCGAGGGGTCGTGGATCAGGACCTGGCTCGACACCGTCCTCGAACTGCCGTGGAACGAACGGACCGAGGACGAGTACGACATCAAGGGCGCCCAGAACGTCCTCGACGCCGAGCACGCGGGCCTGCAGGACGTGAAGGAGCGGATCACCGAGTACCTGGCGGTGCGCAAGCGGCGTGCGGACAGGGGACTTGGTGTCGTCGGCGGCCGTCGCGGCGGTGCCGTGCTCGCCCTCGTCGGCCCGCCCGGCGTCGGCAAGACCTCGCTCGGCGAGTCCGTCGCGCACGCCATGGGCCGCAAGTTCGTGCGGGTCGCGCTCGGCGGCGTACGCGATGAGGCGGAGATCCGCGGCCACCGTCGTACGTACGTGGGGGCGCTGCCCGGACGGATCGTGCGGGCCATCAAGGAAGCCGGGTCCATGAACCCGGTGGTGCTCCTCGACGAAATCGACAAGGTGGGGTCCGACTTCCGGGGCGACCCGGCCGCCGCCCTCCTCGAAGTGCTCGACCCGGCGCAGAACCACACCTTCCGGGACCACTACCTGGAGGTGGAACTGGACCTGAGCGACGTCGTCTTCCTCGCCACCGCCAACGTCCTGGAGGCCATCCCGGAAGCCCTGCTCGACCGCATGGAGCTGGTCAGGCTCGACGGGTACACCGAGGACGAGAAGGTCGTCATCGCCCGCGACCACCTGCTCCCGCGCCAGCTTGAGCGGGCGGGCCTGGACAAGGACGAGGTGGTCCTGGACGAGAGCGCGCTGCGCAGGCTCGCCGGTGAGTACACGCGCGAAGCGGGCGTACGCAACCTGGAGCGGTCCGTCGCACGGCTGCTCCGCAAGGTCGCCGCGCAGCACGAACTGGGCGACAGGGAGCTGCCGTTCACCGTCACGGACGAGGACCTGCGGGGCCTCATCGGGCGGCCGCACCACGTGCCCGAGTCCGCGCAGGACCCGGCCGAGCGGCGCACGGCGGTGCCGGGTGTCGCGACCGGGCTCGCGGTCACCGGAGCGGGCGGTGACGTGCTCTTCGTGGAGGCGTCGCTCGCCGACCCGGAGACCGGGGCCTCCGGGCTCACGCTCACCGGTCAGCTCGGCGACGTGATGAAGGAGTCGGCACAGATCGCGCTCTCCTTCCTGCGCTCGCACGGCGCCGAACTGGAGCTGCCCGTCGGCGACTTGAAGGAGCGGGGCGTGCACGTCCACTTCCCGGCGGGCGCGGTGCCCAAGGACGGGCCGAGCGCGGGCGTCACGCTGACGACCGCCCTCGCCTCGCTGCTCAGCGGGCGCCTGGTCCGTACGGACGTGGCCATGACCGGTGAGGTCTCGCTGACCGGCCGGGTGCTTCCGATCGGCGGCGTCAAGCAGAAGCTGCTTGCCGCGCACCGCGCCGGGATCACCACGGTGATCATCCCGAAGCGGAACGAGGCGGACCTGGACGACGTCCCGGCGGAGATCCTGGAGAAGCTGGACGTCCACCCGGTGACGGATGTCCGCCAGGTGCTCGAACTGGCCCTGACCGAGGCCGAGGTGAGGGTTCCGGCCGCCGCGTGACGGAGGAGGCCGGTTAGAGGCCCGGGGCCCCGCGAGGGGTCCCGGGCCCGCTCACGTCATGCGCGTCGCTCAGCCGTTGGCGAGCGCCACCACCCTGTCGAGGGCACCGTTGAACTTGTTGTGGTCCCCGACCGTCGGGCCCGACGAGGTGTACTGCCACATCGTGTAGAAGCCCCAGCCGGCCGGGAGTTCACCCGGCGCGCTGGCGTAACGGGCGATCCACAGCGGGTTGTTGACGGCGAAGCCGCCGTAGTTGCCGGTGCACTGCTTCCACCAGCTGGTGGCCGTGTAGATCACCGCATGCCGACCGGTGCGCGCCTTGTACTGGTTCAGGAAGTCCCGGATCCAGGTGACCATCGCGGTCTGGGACTTGCCGAAGCAGGCCGCCCCGTACGGATTCCACTCGATGTCCAGCGCGCCCGGCAGCGTCTTGCCGTCGCGGGACCAGCCGCCGCCGTTGTCCACGAAGTAGTTGGCCTGGGCGGCGCCGCTGGAGGTGTCGGGCGTCGCGAAGTGGTAGGCGCCCCGGATCATGCCCACGTTGTACGAACCGTTGTACTGCTGGGCGAAGTAGGGGTTCTTGTAGTACGTGCCTTCCGTGGCCTTGACGTAGGCCCACTTCACGCCGCTGTTCCAGAGGGTCGACCAGGCGACGTTGCCCTGGTGGCTGCTGACGTCGACGCCCTCGGTCTGGACGGCGTCGCCACTGGGCGGCAGGCTGCCCTGCCCGTCGTGCTCGATGACGCCCTGGCCCATGCGGGCGGAGCCGCGGGCCGGTACGTCATCGCCGCCGGCGGCCTGTGCGGCGCCGGGCAGGGTGATGAGGAGGGAGAGGGCGGAGAGGACCGATAGCAGGATTCCGGCCGCTGACCAGCGTGAGCGGCGGGGCGTTCCGGGTCTGTGCACGGGCATGTTCGTGCCTCCGAAGGCCTCGATTGAGCTCGATGGAGCTCGTGGGGGGACCTGTCGACATGTCATGGTGTGAACATGTCAGCAATGACGCTACGCACGTAGACCCGCGGCTGGGAAGAGGGCTCGGACGCTGCCGTTGGTCTACTCCTGCGGCGGTGTCCGCGGCACGGTGCGGCGCGGCCGTACGAAATACTGGCCGAGCTGCGGCAATGGGCGGGCGCTCGCCGGTCCCGCCGTGGCGGCCGCCGTGCGGGGCGGAAACCTTCACTTTCCGGAAAGAAGCGGGCCATGGGTGCTGAATTGCACGAGAGCGGTGTCGACCGCGAGTTCCTCTCCCTGGAGCGGGAGTTGACCCTCCTGCTGCGCCGGGCCCGCGCCTCGTCCGGCGAGATGGCCCGCCAGGTCCATCCGGACCTGGAGCCCGCCGCGTACGGCCTTCTGGTCTGCCTCGACGACTCCGGTCCGCAGCGTGCCACGGATCTCGCCGCCTACATCGGCGTGGGCAAGGCGACGATGAGCCGTCAGCTGCGGGCGCTCGAGGAACTGGGTCTGGTGGCCCGGGAGCCGGACCCCGCGGATGGCCGGGCGTGGCTGGTTCACCTCACCGAGGAGGGCGGCGCGCGGTTCCGTACGGTGCGGGCGGGGCGGCGGGAGCGGTATGTGCGGCAGCTTGCGGGGTGGGACCGGGCCGAGGTTGCCGAGCTTGCCCGGCTGCTGCATCAGTTGAATTCGTCCGCCGAGGGGTAGCCGGGGGGTGGCGGGATTCTGCGGGGGAGCTTTGGGCTCGGTGGGGTGCGTTTTTCGCTGCGGGTGCGTCGTGGCTTGTCGCGCAGTTCCCCGCGCCCCTTACGGGGCGCCCCTGTCTCAGAGTTCCGCGTACACCGCCGCCGCGTCGTCATGCCGCTTGCCCCTCGGGAACGTCGTCCCCTCCGGGTCCGCGCGCTCCAGGTCGCGCACCCGGTCCACCAGGTGTTGCGGGCCCTCCTTGCGCAGGAGGTCGAAGCACTCCTGCCAGCTGCCCTCGCGGAACGTCTCGACCCAGCGGCCGACGCCGTCCGTCAGGGCCGCCACCGCCGTCACCGCTGTGCGGGGTGAGGAGCCGGTGATCGCGCGTGCCGCCGCCGACGGGTCGGCCGCCGCCGTGAAGAAGCCGCCCTCCGCGTTGCGCAGGGCCTCGACCGCGGCGCCGTACTCGCGGCCCGCGGCCTCCCGTTCCGCCGAGCCGCGCGGCAGGGCGCGGACCGTGTCGCGCAGCTCCCGGATCGCCGGCGGGAGGTGCGCGAGGCGCTCGTCGAGCACCGCCGTGACCCGGCCGTCGGGGGCCGCCACCAGGAGTGCGGAGTCCGACAGGACCAGGTGCTCGACCCGCTCGTCGTCCCAACGCACCAGAACCACCGTGGCCTGAGGCGTGCGCGGGTGAGAAAGGTCACAGGTTTGGATGTGTGTGTCTGCGGTGCGCTTGATGGCCGTCGCGAGGATCTCAACGAGCGTCATATCCCGCCGTGAAACGGACAGTTCGCCCAGTGCGCCGCCGAGTCGCGCTGTGAACCAGGGGACGGAATGCAGACAGCCGTCGTCTCCGGCGGGCGGAGTCACCCCGTCCAGGAGGACGAGTGAACCGCCCTGTCCCGCTGCGGGAAGCATGACCGCGGCATAGTCCTCATTGGGGCGGGTGGGGTCGCCGGGCTCGGTGGCGAGTTCGATGCGCATTCAGCCAGTCTGCACGAGGCCTTCACAAGGTCACCAAGGGGTCGCACATGGCCGTGGATTGGCCCGGACCAGCAGGTCAGGCGCCGGATTTCAGTCGGAATGATCGCTTCCGGCGGCGTGTGGCCGCGCATCCTGCCAAAGCCTGCGGGCGACGTCCAACCGGCACACCGTGGCCGGGGCATTTGATTCAACTCGGGACTTGCTCGCCAACTCCCCGCCGATGTTCACTCCTTCGGGTGGCCAGGCAGGCGATGCGCGTCCGCCACTCATCGGCACTGAAAGGGTCAGGAGCCGTACCGGGGGCGCGTTCACTGACGGATCGTCATCCGGGCCCATGGGCAGACGAAAAACAAGAATGCGAGCACCGGTGCAGAAGATGCGGCCTCGGCGCAAAGGCAAGCAGACGGCCTCTGACGGGGCCACGCCGGGCGCGACCACCCCTACGGAGCGGGCGCGCGAGCGCTCGCCCGAGCCCACGGCGGGAGAGCCCGCGGCGAGCGAGCAGACCCCCGGTGCGACGGTTCCTGACGGTGCGAAGAGCGCCGACGACGGCGCCGCGCAGCCCGCGAAACCCGTCAACTCCAAACCCGTCAACTCCAAGCCCACCGCCCGCGTGCGCAACCGGCTCATCGTCGCCGTCGCCGTCGTGGCCGCCGCGATCGCCGGGGCCGGAGCGCCCGCCGTCGTGGCCGCTTCCGGGCAACTGAGCGACGCCCAGGATCTTGTGACCCTCGCGGAGCGCACTCAGCAGGCCGTCTCGCTGAGCCACTCCCTCGCCGACGAGCGCGACGAGGTCACCTCGTACATCGCCGCGGGCCGCCCGAAGGGGGGCAAGGGGCTCTCCGAGAGCCGCAGCGCCCGCGTCGACCGCCAGATCGACGAGTTGCGCTCGGCGGACGCCCCGGCCGGTCTGCGCCGCGACCTCGCCGACATCGCCGCCGTACGCAGAGCGGCGCTCACCGGCAAGAGCAGTGCTCTCGAAGCGCACACGGCGTACTCGGACGTCATCACCGAACTGCACGCGCTGACCCGCGAACTCGCCGAGCGGACACCGCCCCGCGCGGCCTCCGGCGGCTATGCGCTCGCCGACCTCGACCACGCCGTCGAACAGGCCGCCGCCACCCGCGGCCTGCTCCTCGCCGCCCTCGCCGTGCCCCGCACCACGGAGACGAGCACCACCGTCGACCCGGTCACCGGCCTGCCCACCACGGTCGTCGACGAGTCATCCGCCGGCAGCAAGACCCGCGACGCGCTGAGCGCCGCCGCCCAGCGCGCCGACGTCCGCGAGCAGGCCGCCGTCGCGGACTTCCGGGACACGGCCACGGAACGCGCCCGCGCGACGTACGACTCGACGGTCACGGGCACCGAGGTCACCACGGCCGAGAAGTACCTCTCCCGGCTCACCGACCAGCCCACGCTCTCCACCGCCGAGCTCCGCTACGACAGCAAGAAGATCGACGCCGCGCTCTCCGCCCGCATCGAGATGATGCGCGGCGCCGAGTCCTCGCTCACCGTCAAGCGCACCAAGGACCTCGCCCAGCTGCGTGACGACGACGTCACGGCCCTGGAGATCCGTGTCGCGCTCATCGGCGTCACGCTGCTCGTCGCGGTCGGCGTCACCATGGCGATGGCCCGCACGCTCACCCGCCCGCTCGCCGTCCTGCGCCTCGGCTCCGCCCGCCTCGCCACCGAGCCCGCGCCGCAGGAACCCATCCGCTTCACCGGCCGCGACGACGAGTTCGCCCAGGTCGTACGGTCCGTCAACGCGCTGCACGGCCACGCGGCCGCCCTCACCGAGCGGCTGACCACCCTCGAAGCGGACCGCAAGCACCTCATCGGGCAGCGCACGTCCATGGCCGACGAGCGCGCGACGCTCCGTGCCGAACTGGCCGAGGCCGCCGCCCACTTGGAGCGGGTGCGGCAGTCCATCCACGGCACGTTCGTGAACCTCGCGCTGCGCACGCTCGGCCTGGTCGAGCGCCAGCTCGCCGTCATCGAGAACCTGGAAGACCGCGAGCAGGACCCCGACCGCCTGGCCACGCTCTTCAAGCTCGACCACTTCGCCACGGTCATGCGCCGCCACAGCGAGAACCTGCTGGTCCTCGCCGGTGCCGAGCACGGCCACCAGCACCCCGGTCCGGTCCCGCTCGTCGACGTCGTACGCGCCGCGGTCTCCGAGATCGAGCGGTACGAGCGGGTGCGCATCGCCACGCTGCCGCCGCACGCGCATGTCGCGGGCTTCGCCGCGGACGACATCAGTCACCTGGTCGCCGAGCTCCTTGAGAACGCGACGTCGTTCTCGCCGCCGGACGCCTCCGTCGAGGTCTCCGGATGGCTCCTGGAGAGCGGCGAGGTCATGCTTTCCGTGCAGGACGAGGGCATAGGGGTCACCCCCGACCGGATGACGGAGCTCAACTCCCGTCTCGCGGAGTTCCGTCCCGACGACGCGTACGACCAGGAGAGCGGGGACGGGCTCGGGCTCGGTCTGTACGTCGTGGCGCGGCTCGCCGCGCGGCACGGGGCGCGGGTTCGCTTGCGCGAGCAGAAGCAGGGGGGTGTCGCCGCTGTCGTCGTACTGCCCAAGTCGATCCTCGCGGCGGCGCCGGCTGTCGCCGCGCCGCCGGTGGGGGTTCCCGTCGCCGGGGCGGCGCCTGCGGTGCATCTTCCGGGCTCGGAGGCCGAGGCGAACTCCAATGTGTTGCCGGGGCGGTCTTCCTCTGCGGCTGATCCGCTGATCGCCGCTGCGGAGGTGGCTGTACAGGACGCCGAGGCTGAACCTGCGGTTTCGGCTGAGACGACTCTGGAGCTTGCCCCTCCGGAGGCGCCTGAGGAGCCGGAAGCAGAGGCCGAGCAGGAGGCCGCGCCTGCCCCGGAAGCCCCCGCCGGACCCAAGTGGGAGCGGGTCACCGACAAGGGGCTGCCCAAGCGCACGCCGAAGATCACCGCGCCCGAGCCCACCGTGCCCAAGGCGCGCAGTGGCTCCGTCGACGCCGAAGCGCTGCGCAAGCGTCTCGGGGGCTTCCACCAGGGAGCCATCAGCGGCCGTCGCGACGTAGCGGCCGAGCTGAACGAACGTACCGAAGAGACCGAAAACAAGGGGGATTCAGTCGAGGAGGCAAGTAGTTGACTGCGCCCATGCGCTCGCCCAGTTCGCCCGCCGGCGGTACCGCCACCGGGTTCGGCCTGAGCAGCGAAGCCCGCAACCTGCACTGGCTGCTGACGAATCTCGTCGAGGAGGTGCAAGGTCTCCTTTCGGTCGCGGTGGTCTCCTCCGACGGGCTGCTCCTCCTCTCCTCCGACCCCGCGCGCAACAACGCGGAGGCGGTGGACAACAGTTCAGGGCCCAAAGGGTCGAGCGCCGACCTCGCCACCATCGTCTCCGGTCTCGGCTCGCTCTGTATCGGCGCCGCCAAGCTGATGGACGCCGGAACGGTCAAGCAGACCGTCGTCGCGATGGAAGAGGGCAGCCTCTTCGTCATGTCGATCAGCGACGGCTCGCTGCTCGGCGTGCACGCGACCCCGGACTGCGACATGAGCGTCGTCGCGTACCACATGGCGCTCTTCGTCGGCCGTGCCGGGCATGTCCTCACCCCCGAACTCCGCAGTGAGCTGCGCCAGTCGATGGAGAGCGTCCGATGAGCAGTAAGCCCGGCAAGCTGCCCCAGCGGGGCGCCGCTCGCAAACCCGCCCGAGTACGCCCGTACTCGCTCACCGGCGGCCGCACCCGCTTCGGCCACGTCCTGCTCGTCGAGACGTTCGTGGCCGCGCTCGAAGCTCCTGAGGAGCGTCGCGAACTGCCGCAGGGCAACGCCACCGCCCGCGTCATGCCGGAGCTGCGGGCCATCGTCGAGATCTGCCGCCGGATGCGTACGGTCGCGGAGATCGCCGCGCTCCTGAAGATGCCGCTCGGCGTGGTCCGCGTACTGCTCAGCGACCTCGCAGACCAGGGAAAGATCCGCGTGTACGGAACGGGCCACGGCCCGGGACAGCCGGACCGCGCACTGCTCGAAAGGGTGCTCAGTGGACTCCGCCGTCTCTGAACTCCGGCACCCGGGCCCCGACCCGGACGAAAACCTGCAGGCCTGGCAGACGGACCGCACCCGTGCCCCGATCGCGACGAAGATCGTGGTGGCGGGCGGCTTCGGCGTCGGCAAGACGACCCTGGTCACCGCGGTCTCCGAGATCACGCCCCTCCAGACGGAGGCGCTGATGACGCAGGCGAGCGAGGACACCGACGACCTGACGTCGACCCCGGACAAGACCACGACCACGGTCGCGATGGACTTCGGCCGGATCACGCTCGACGACGACCTGGTGCTCTATCTCTTCGGTACGCCGGGACAGCAGCGCTTCTGGTTCATGTGGGACGACCTGGTGCGCGGCGCGATCGGCGCGGTGGTCCTCGCGGACACCCGCCGCCTGCCCGACTGCTTCCCGGCGCTCGACTACTTCGAGAGCTGTGGGCTCCCGTACATCGTGGCCGTCAACCACTTCGACGGCACCGAGGAGTTCGAGCCCGCGGATGTCCGTGAGGCGCTGACGATTCCGCCGCACATACCGGTGCTGATCATGGATGCGCGGCAGCGGATATCGGTGATCGAGTCACTGCTCGCGCTGGTGGGGCACGCCCTAGAGGCAACCCCCGAATAGCCCCGCCCCCCCAACTCTTCCTTTTCTCTTTTTAGTTCAGTACGTAGGAGACGCAGCCGTATGCGGAAGATACTCGTCGTCGGAGCCGGTCAGGCCGGGCTCCAGATCGCCCTCGGACTCCAGTCTCAGGGGTACGAGGTCACCCTGATGTCCAACCGCACGGCGGACGAGGTCAGGTCCGGCCGGGTCATGTCCACGCAGTGCATGTTCGACACGGCGCTGCAGCACGAGCGCGACATACAGGCCAACTTCTGGGAGTCCCAGGCCCCGAAGATCGAGGGCCTCGGCGTCTCGGTCGCCGGTCCGGACTACTCCCGCGTCATCGACTGGGTGGGCAAGCTGGACGGGTACGCCCAGTCCGTCGACCAGCGCGTGAAGATGGCGGGCTGGATGGAGACGTTCGCGCAGCGGGGCGGCCAGCTGGTCATTCACGGCGCGGCGGTCTCGGACCTCGACTACTTCTCCCGGACGTACGACCTCGTGCTCGTATCGGCGGGCAAGGGCGAGCTGGTCTCGATGTTCGAGCGGGACGCCTCGCGTTCTCCGTACGACACGCCGCAGCGGGCCCTTGCTGTCGCGTACGTGCACGGGATGGGACCGCGCCCCGAGCACCCCGAGTTCGACGCGGTGCGGTGCAACCTGGTGCCGGGGGTCGGCGAACTCTTCGTCATGCCGACGCTGACGACGTCCGGGCGTGCGGACATCCTCTTCTGGGAGGGCATTCCGGGCGGCCCCCTGGACGTCTTCCAGGGTGTGAAGGACCCCTCCGAGCACCTGGCGCTGACGTTGGAGCTGCTGGAGAAGTTCACGCCGTGGGAGTACGCGCGGGCGACGAAGGTCGAACTGACGGATGCGGGCGGCACGTTGAGCGGGCGGTACGCCCCGACCGTGCGCAAGCCGATCGGGCGGCTGCCGGGTGGAGGGCTGGTTCTGGGGGTCGCCGACGTGGTCGTCGCCAACGACCCGATCACGGGGCAGGGCTCCAACTCGGCGTCCAAGTGCGCCGCTTCGTACCTTGCCTCGATCATCGAGAACGGTGAGAAGGAGTTCGACGAGGCGTGGATGCAGGCCACGTTCGACCGGTACTGGGAGATGGCGCAGCATGTCACGAAGTGGACGAACGCGATGTTGGCGCCGCCGCCGGAGCACATTCTGAACCTGATTGGTGCGGCGGGGCAGTTGCAGCCGGCGGCGGATCGTTTCGCGAACGGCTTCGACGATCCGGCGGACTTCGAGAACTTCTTCTATGAGCCGGAGAAGACGGGGGCGTATCTGGCCTCGTTGGCGGGTGAGTAGCCCTTGGCGGGGGGCTTTGGCGGGCCTGGGTTTTGATTGGCGCCGGGGCCGCCCGGTTGTCCCGAGGTTGGCGGTTCCGGGCCGGGTGTAAAGGGCGCTCCTTCGTCGCGTCGGCTGCGCCGATTCCGCTGCGCTCCACCCTTGACACCCGTCCCTCCACCGCGAGAAGCGAATTGACCGGGCGGCCACGAAGCGGGGCTCACGGGACTGCGGGGATGGGTCATCCGGCTTCACGGCCGGGTGCGGACTAGTTCGTCGCAGCGTGCCGTGAGGTGGAGGGGTGCGCGGTTCGTCAGCCCCGGGCAGGGGGGTGTGGGGAAGCTACTTTGGGAAAGTTGTGTTTCGAAGTGGCGCGCGCCCCCCTTGTGTCAGAACACCACCGGACCGGCCGCGCAATCATCAAGGCCGACCCGTAGCCATCCCCGCATCGCTCCCCTCCCTTGCCCCGCGCGGCAGCTTCGGTGGGGTGTAGTCGCGCATTGCCTTTGAGTTCGGGTCCGGGCGGACCGCGCCCAGGATGGGGTTCGATGCGATGGGGGAGACCTTGACCTTTGAACCCGGGCGGGGGGCCTGGATGATCATGCCGTCGCCCAGGTACATGGCGATGTGCGTCGCCTTGGGGAAGTAGACGATCAAGTCGCCGGGGCGGAGCTTTCGGAGCGGGATGTGGGGGAGTTCCGCCCACTGCTGCTGTGATGTTCGCGGGATTTCCTTGCCGGCTGACGCCCATGCCTCTGATGTCAGGCCCGAGCAGTCGTACGACTTGGGGCCCTCCGCGCCCCACTTGTACGGTTTGCCGATCTGGCGGACCGCGTAGTCGAGGGCCGAGTTCCCGCGTCGGGATGGTGCCGTCGTCGGCGCGGGACCGCTCAAGGCTCCGGATGCCATGAGTTTGCGCTGGGCCTCTGCCGTACCCGACTCCTCCGCCTTCGCCAGGTCCGCCAGCTGCTCCGGGGTGAGGGAGGCCAGCAGTTCCTCGACCTCTTTGAGTTGGCCCTGGACGGTGTCCCGTTCCTTCTTCTGCCGGGCGGCCAGGGCCACTTGGGTCTCGTAGGCTCGCTTCGCCGTTGCTGTCAGCTCCGCCGCCCTCTTCTCGCCCCCTACGAGCCGCTTCACCGCCGCCGCCCGTTCCGCCGCGACCCGGCCGATCACATGGCCCTGGTCCAGCGCCTGCTGTGGGTTGCGGGCCAGGAGGAGGCGTACGTATGGGGAGAACTGCGTCGTGCCTGTTCCTTGGTACTGCTGTCGGGCGAAACGGCCCGCTTCGCCCCTGCTGTCGCGCACCGAAGTCCGTGCCTTGGTCAGGCCGCGGTTGAGGCGGGTGACCTTTGCTCGTTGCTTCTTCAGTTTCTCCTCGGTCGCGTTGTATGTCTCCGTGGACTCCTCCGCCTTCTGGTACAGGTCCTGAAGGTCCGTCAGGAGCTTGGAGACGGGGCGCCCGTCCGGTCCCGGGGCGGCGTGCACCGAGGGTGTCGCCGCCAGCAAGGCCCCGACCGCAGCACCCGTGCCGACCCACCGCAGCAGCCTGCCTGACATGCCATCACCTCCGGCGCGGCGGCGGCCATTCCGCCCCGCACCGTGAGCATCGACCGGTCCGGCGGGGGGCGCCTCCGGGCCGTGGGCGGGTTGGTGGAATTGGGTCACTCGTCCAGGGAGTCGCGGCGCGGCGCTCTTGCCTGCCCCGAGCTACTCCTCCGGCTTGCGCTCCGGCTTTGACCATGGCCACTTCAGGCCTGACCCGGGCTTGTCGCCCTCGGGGTCGTACTCGTAGATCCAGCCCGGGTGGAGGCCGAGCCGCTTCCCCGCGGCCTTGGCCACGCGGCGGTACACGAGCACCGTCGGCTCGCCGCCCGCCTCGTCCGGGACCGGGACGCGGTACACCTTGGGCGGGTGGCCGGTGGGGCCGAGCAGGATGGGCAGGACGCGGCCGTCCAGGGGGCCACCGACGAAGGTGGTGTCTTCGCTCTTCACCCGGCAAGTGTCACAGCAGGTGCGCCGCGTCGCTCACCACGGGCAGCACCCGGCGCGCGAGCGACCCGGCCGGGCCGTCGGAGGTCTCCATGGCCAGCGCGGCTCGCACCGCTTCCGCCGTCTGCGGGTCACGGCCCGCCGCCGCGACGAGCACCGCCATGAACTGCTCCACGAGCCAGTCCCGCAGCTCGTCGAGCGGCGGCTGCTTCTCCTCGTCTAGCCAGATCAGCGACGCCGCCTCGACCGAGGTGATCCACATCCGGACGGTCATCCGAAGGCGCGGGCCCGAGGCCCCCGCGACCTCCAGGTGGGCGAGTATGTGCTCGGCGGCCGCCCTGCGCACGCCGTCCACGATGGCCGTCGTACGCGAGGTCTCCACGACGCTGCCGCCCTGCAGCAGCGCGCTGAACCCCGCGTCGTGCTGGTCGACGAAGGCGAGATAGCGGTCGAGCGCGTTGCCCAGGCGCCGGGTGAGGGGGCCGTCCGGCGGTTCGGCGAAGCACTGCTCAAGATCGTCCGCCGCCGAGCGGAGTGCCGCCTCGTACAGCTGCTGCTTGCCTCCCGGGAAGTAGCGGTAGACCAGCGGCCGGGACACCCCGGCCGCCTCCGCCACGTCGTCGAGGGAGACCTCGTCCGGCGCGCGCACCGCGAAGAGGGACAGGGCGGCTTCGAGCAGTTGCCGCCGCCGCTCCTCGACGCTGAGGCGCCGGTACGCGCGGGTGGGAGCAGGCGAGGTCATGCCCCGCAGCGTATCCGCCCTTTCGAACAAGCGCCCCGAAACGGCCTCAGGCAAGCAGCCCCGAACTCTTCCACAGCCGGCGCCCCGCGCCCCGGAGCACCCCGATGTCGTCCAGGAAGTCCGTGAGGCGTTTCGCCCCCGTCTGCATCACCTCGCGGCGGTGGCCGCTCGCCTTCACCTGGGCCATGGCCTCGCGCTTGTCCAGGCCGACGTTCGTGTACACCTCGGGGTTGATGAAGGCGATGGAGAAGATCCGCGCGAACTCGCCCGACGTCAGGCGGGTGAACTCCTGGGACCAGCGCGGGGCGGTCACCATCTGGCGGCGCAGCTCCTCACGGGCGTACCGCACATGGCGTGCCTCCTCCACCACGTGGATCCGGGTGACGCCCCGGACGAGGGTCTGGACGCGCTCGTCGGGGAACGTGAGCCGCTGCATCCAGTCGAGGATCTCCTCGCCGAGCAGCGTCGCCGTGAAGGAGCCGGGCGTCGTGGAGATCGTTTTGAAGAGGCGGCCGAGGTTCCGGTGGACCGTGCTGACCGGGTAGTACGGGGTGTCGCCGCGCGTGATCAGGCGCGCGAACATCTTCGAGTGCCGGCACTCGTCCTCGATCTCCGTGAGGGCGTAACGGACGTGCGCGCTCGTCGCCGGCTTGTCGTAGATGTGGCGTACGAGGAGCTGCATCAGGATCAGTTCGAACCAGATGCCCAGGGAGGCAAGGGCGGCCGCCTCGTGCTGGGAGAGCGCGATGCGCTGCTCCTCGCTCATCCGCCGCCATATCGGGGTGTCGTACAAGGACAGCAGCTCCGGCGGCCAGAACCACTTGCCCTCCTCGAAGGGCGCCGCCCAGTCGAGCTCCTTGTCGGGGTCGAAGGAGTGCTTGGCGGACGAGTCGAGCAGCCGCTCGGCCACCTGCTCCCGGTCCTTGAGCAGGCCCAGCGCGTCCCGCAGTCCTTCGAGTGCCGTGTCCTCCGTCGTGGTCGTCATGCCTGTGTCCCTGTCTCGTCGTCGTCTCGCGTCACAGTTACCGGCGGTCACGTCTTATGAGACTGCCTGTCAGCAAGGCCGTCAATCCCTTGCGCACGACTTGTTGACCCGGCGTCAGCGGCCGTGTGAGCCTGCAAAGCGGGGACGAGTGCAAGGTGCCACGAGGTTTTCCAAGGCCATCCCTAGGAGCCGTCAGTGTCCACGTACGAGCTGTACACGCATGCCCCGGACGACACCGTCTGGCAGATACCGGCGAACGGCGCGGCCCGCTTCAGCTGGGAGTACGACGAAGGCCGCGAGCGCCTCCTCGCCCTCTACCAGAAGGGCAAGGACAAGCAGTGGGACGGCGCCAAGCGCATCGCCTGGGACCTGGAGGTCGACCCGCTCGACCCGCTCGGCACCCCCGACGAGTCGATGTCGCTGTACGGCACCCGGCACTGGGACAAGATGACCGAGCGTGACCGGGGCGAGCTGCGCAAGCACTACGCCTCCTGGCAGTTCAGCCAGTTCCTGCACGGCGAGCAGGGCGCGATGGTGTGCGCGGCCCGCATCGTGGAGTCCGTCCCCGACCTGGACGCGAAGTTCTACTCCGCGACCCAGACCATGGACGAGGCGCGGCACGCGGAGATCTACGGCCGCTTCCTGCACGAGAAGATCGGGATGCTCTATCCCATCAACGACAATCTCAAGGCGCTGCTCGGCGACACCCTGCGCGACTCCCGCTGGGACATGCCGTATCTGGGGATGCAGGTGCTCATCGAGGGCCTCGCGCTCGCCGCGTTCGGCATGATCCGCGACACCACGGACAAGCCGCTGCCCAAGCAGATCCTGGCGTACGTGATGCAGGACGAGGCCCGGCACGTCGCCTTCGGGCGGATGGCCCTGCGCGACTACTACAAGCAGCTCACCGACGCCGAACGCCGTGAGCGCGAGGACTTCGTCATCGAGGGCTGCTACCTGATGCGGGACCGGCTGCGCGGAGTCGAGGTCCTGGAGAACTTCGGCATCCCCAAGGCGGAGGCCGAGGAGTGCAGCGAGAACTCCGAATTCCTCGCCCTCTTCCGGCAGTTGCTCTTCAGCCGCATCGTGCCGTGCGTCAAGGACATCGGCCTGTGGGGCAAGCGGCTGCAGGAGGCGTACGTCGACATGGGCGTCTTCGAGATGGGCAACGCCAACCTCGACCAGCTGATGGCGCAGGACGAGGAGATCGCGGAGAAGCTGGACGCGGAACGGTTCGCCGCCGAGGAGGGCGAGCGGGTGGCGGAGGTGGCGGACGCGATCACGTCCGGTGAGGCGGGCTAGCCCCGGAGCACCGCCTCCATCACCGCCTTCGCGATCGGCGCCGCGCTGCCGCCGCCGCTGATGTCCCCGCGGTCCGCCGCCGCGTCCTCCACCACCACCGCCACCGCCACCGACGGCTGTGCGTCGCCGGACCTCTGCGCCCAGGAGATGAACCAGGCGTACGGCGTCCCGGAGTTGTCGATGCCGTGCTGGGCCGTGCCCGTCTTGCCGCCGACCGTCACGCCGGGGATCGCCGCGTTCGTGCCGGTGCCCTCCTCGACGACGTCGGTCATCAGCTCCCGCAGCTGCATCGCCGTGGCGGGGTTCATCGCCCGCTGGAGGGTCTCGGTGCCGTGGGTGTCGACCACGTCGCCGTCGTCGGTGGTCGTCCGGTCCACCAGGTAAGGGGCCTCGACCGAGCCGCCGTTGGCCACGGCCGCCGAGACCATCGCCATCTGCAGGGGCGTGGCCCGCGTGTCGTACTGGCCGATGGAGGAGAGCGCGAGCTGCGCCTGGTCCATGGACGTGTCGAAGTTGCTGGGCGCGACGGAGGAGGGGATCTTCAGGCCGGTGTCGTCGAAGCCGAAGTTCCGCGCCGTGCCCGCCATGTCGGCCAGGCCCGTGTCCGCGCCGAGCTTCGCGAAGACCGTGTTGCAGGACCATGCGAAGGCGTACCGAAGGGTCGCGTTCCTGCAGCCCTCGACCTCGTTCGTCAGCTCCGTGGTGGTGCCGGGCAGCGTGTAGGGGCTGGGGGACTTGGTGGCGGCGTCGAGATCCGTGACCGTGCCCGAGTCCAGGGCCGCCGCGGCCGTCACCACCTTGAACGTCGAACCGGGAGGGTACGTCTGGCGGATCGCGCGGTTCAGCATCGGCTTGGCGGCGCTGTTGTTCAGCGCCGCCCAGGACCTCGCCACCGACGAGCTGGTCCCGGAGAGCCGCTCGGGATCGTACGAGGGCGTGCTCACCAGGGCGAGGATCTTCCCGGTGGACGGCTCGATGGCGGCGACCGCGCCCTTCTTCCCGCCGAGACCGGCGTACGCGGCCTGCTGCGCGGCGGCTCTGATCGTCGTCTGCACCTTGCCGCCGGGGTTCTGGTCGCGGCTGATGTCGTTCCAGAAAGGGAGCGGCGCGAGCATCGGGTCGGTGCCGGAGAGGATGTCGTCCTCGGCGTTCTCCAGGAGGGTCGTGCCGTAGACCTGCGAGGCGAATCCGGTCACCGGCGCGTACAACGGGCCGTTCTTGTAAGTCCGTTCATAGCGCAGCTGCTCACCGGTGTCCTTGGAGCCGGTGACCGCGCGGCCGTCCACCATGATGTCGCCGCGCGGCTGGCCGAACCGGGTGATGGCCTGGCGGCGGTTGGCGGGGTTCTCGTCCAGGGAGTCGGACTGCACGATCTGGACCCGGGTCGCGTTCACGAGCAGGGCGATCAGGAGCAGCGCGCAGAACGCCGCGGCATGGCGGATGTACCTGGTCACGAGGGCTCCTGGGGGAGGGGCTGGCTGCGGGCCGAGTCGCTGACCCGGATGAGCAGCGCCACGATGATCCAGTTGGTGACGACCGACGAGCCGCCCTGCGCCAGGAAGGGCATCGCCATGCCGGTCAGCGGGATCAGGCCGGTCACACCGCCCGCGATCACGAACACCTGGAGCGCGACGATCGAGGCGAGCCCCACCGCGAGCAGCCGCCCGAAGGCGTCCCGCAGGGCAAGACCGGCCCGGAAGCCGCGCTCCACCAGAAGGGCGTAGAGCAGGAAGATCGCGGTGAGCCCGGTGAGGCCGAGCTCCTCGCCGGCCGTCGCCAGGATGAAGTCGGACTTCGCGGCGAAGCCGATGAGGATGGAGTGCCCGTCCCCGAGCCCGGTGCCGAGCATCCCGCCTGCCGCGAACGCGAAGAGGGACTGGGCGAGTTGGTTGGGCCCCTCGCCCGCGTCGATGGAGGCGAAGGGGTGCAGCCAGTCCTCGACCCGGCTGTGCACATGGGGTTCGAGCGAGCCGACCGCGAACGCCCCGAACCCCGCGAGGAGCAGGCCGACCGCGATCCAGCCGGTGCGCCCGGTGGCCACGTACAGCAGGATCACGAAGAGCCCGAAGAAGAGCAGCGAGGTGCCGAGGTCCCGTTCGAGGACCAGGACGCCGACGCTGAGCAGCCAGATCGCGACGATCGGCCCGAGCACCCGGCCGGTCGGCAGCTGGAGCCGCTTCAGCTTCCAGACGGTGCGGCCGGTGTAGGCGAGCGCGTTGCGGTTGGCGGCGAGATAGCTGGCGAAGAAGACCGCGAGCAGGATCTTCGCGAACTCGCCGGGCTGGATGGAGAATCCGCCGATCCTGATCCAGATCCGGGCGCCGTTCACCGCCGGGAAGAAGATCGGCACGATCATCAGGATCAGCGCGGCGACGACGGAGATGTACGCGTACCGCTGGAGCACGCGGTGGTCGCGCAGGAAGACGACGACGCCGATGAAGAGCGCCACGCCGACCGTGGACCAGACGAGTTGGGTGGGCGCCGCCTCGTCGCCCGGTGTCTCCAGGTCGAGCCGGTAGATGAGCACCAGACCAAGGCCGTTGAGCAGCACGGCGATCGGCAGCAGCAGCGGATCGGCGTACGGCGCGCGGAAGCGGACCGCGAGATGGGCCAGGAGCGCGAGCACCCCGAGCCCGGCGCCGTAACCGGCGGCGCCGGGCGGGACGGTGCCGTTCTTGGCGAGCCCGACATCGCAGTAGCCGTAGACCGAGAGCAGCACGGCCACGACGATCAGGGCGAGTTCGGTGCCGCGGCGCCGAGGGACGCGGACAGCGGGTACGGAGGGTGGTGCCGAGCCCACTGTTGTTCCGGTCATGCCCGGAACGTAGCAAGCGATAGGCCTCAATGTCCGCTTATGTCACCGTGCCCTTGCGCTGCCTCAGCACCAGCGGGGGGATGGCCCGATGTCCTTGATGTAGTGGGCGGAGCCCCACGCCCAGGTGCCGTCGGTGAGCAGATACCAGCGGTTGTTGTGGTGCACCTTGTCGCCGGTCGTCTTGCAGAAGATGTGCACGATCGCGCCGTACGGCTCGCTGCGGATCACCGCACTGCCGCGAGTGGGGGCGGTGCGGAGCAGCAGCCCCGACTTGGCCGTGACGCGACCCTTGTAGAGGCGCGGGTGATCGTTGTTCGCGCCGTCGGCCGCGATGGCGGGGCCGGTGACGGTGAGCGCGGCGAGTGCGCCGCCGGCGGCGGCTATGCCGAGCCGGGTGAGGGTCGCGGTGGGCCGAAGGGACATGAGGGCCTCCTCTAGCGTGGGACGGGACCAAGGCGACCCATAGCCATAGGCCGCAATTCACACTAAAAGTGGCACGGTGTGCGCGCAAAAGGTCACGCGGCGTCAAACCGCCCGTCAGACCGTCCCGTCGGCACCCTTGGCGCCGGTCGCGTCCGACTCCTCGTACGGCAGCCTCAGCGTCGCCACCGCGCCGCCGTCCACCGCGTTCGCGAAGGTGAGGCTCGCGCCGAGGACCGCCGCCTGCCCCAGAGCGATCGTCAGGCCGAGTCCGTGACCCTTGCTCGTGCCCTCCGTGCGGAACCGCTGCGGCCCGTGTTCCACCAGGTAGCCGGGGTAACCGTCGCCGTGGTCGCGCACCGAGACGACCGGCCCGTCGACGGTCACGACCACCGGCTGCCGCCCGTACTTGCCGGCGTTGGCCAGCAGATTCCCGAGCACCCGCTCCAGGCGCCGACGGTCGGTGAGCACACAGACATCGCGTACGACGACGAGCTCGGCCCCGAGTCCCGAACCCCGCACGGCACGCTCGGCCAGTGGGGCGAGATGGTGGTCGTCCAGCTCGACCCGCTCGCTCTTCGCGTCGAGCCGGGAGATCTCCAGGAGGTCCTCGGTGAGGGTGCGCAGGGCGGCCACCCGGTCGCGCACCAGCTCGGTGGGCCGGCCCGGCGGCAGCAGCTCGGCCGCCGCGTGCAGACCGGTCAGCGGGGTGCGCAGCTCGTGCGCGACGTCCGCGGTGAACCGCTGCTCGCTCTGCAGCTTGCTCTGCAGCGACGACGCCATCGTGTCGAGGGCGCCGGCGACCGCCGCCACCTCGTCCTGGTGCCGCTGCGGCTCCTGCGTCCGCGGATCGTCCACCCGGGCGTCCAGGTCGCCCGCGCTGATCCGGCGCGCCACCGTCGCCGTCTGGTGCAGGCGCCGCGTCACCCGCGTCACGGCGAACGCGCCGACCAGGAGCGTCGCCCCGATGGCGAGCACCGACGAGCCGAGGATCGCCCGGTCGAGCCCGTCGATGGTGCGGGCGCCCTGGGCGTAGTCGACCTCCACGGCGATGGCACGGCCGTCGTCGGCGGGCCCCGCGGCCCACATCGTCGGCCGGGAGTCGTGCGGGCGGACGTTCGTGGCCCGCTCGCCGCCGACCGCC
>NZ_JBHYIG010000130.1:3924-25965 GCF_042740015.1 Streptomyces sp. NPDC059037 | reverse complement strand
CTGGAGTCCCTGGAGGAGAATGCCGAGGACGAACTCCTTCGCGCCCGCGAGTCGTGTTGGGGCGGGCCCCCCCCCCCCGCCGGGCGCCGCCCGGGCCCTGCTGGGCCGGTGCGTGCTGGGCGCCGTACCTCCGGCCCCCGATGGTCCGAGCGACGCGGTCCTCGAAGCGGTGGCCGAGCGGCTTGCCGCCCTCGACCCGGGGGCCGACACCGCGGTGGCGCTCACCTGCCCGTACTGCCGCCACAGGTGGACGGCGGCCTTCGACCTCGGCGGATACCTGTGGGCCGAGGTCGAGGCCTATGCCCGCCGACTGCTCCACGAGGTGCACGTGCTCGCCCGCGCCTACGGGTGGACGGAAGCCGAGGTCCTCGGGGCGAGCCCGGCCCGACGGCAGTACTACCTGGAGGCGGCGACCGCATGAGTGACTTCGTGGGCCGGCTGCTCGGCGCACCGGGCCCCCGGCTGCGTCCCCAGCTGCCGACCCTGTTCGACCCTGGAGCGACTCGGCTCCGGACCCCGGACGCTTCTCTTCCGGTGGCAGAGGAGGAGACGGCGCCGGCCCTGCCGTACGAGGCTCCGCACCCGGCCCCCCACTCCCTGTCCCCGGCGGGATCGCCCCCGCAACCCCTGCCCCTCACCCCGCCCGAAGGCATGGAAGACCCGGCAGGATCCCCGGTCCGGGACCCCGCGGCAGCCTCCCACCGGGCGGCCTCGCCCGCCGGGCAAGCGCCCCAGTCACGGCGTACGGCCATCGGTGCGGGGAGCCCCGCACCGATGGCCGCCAAGAGGTCAGCCCTCCCGACGGCCGAGCCCGCGCCCGCTGACGGCGACACCTCCGACGTCTGGTCGTCGGGTGCTGTGCACCCCTCGCCCCCTACCGCCCTGGCTCCCGGGGCGCCTGCGGCCGTGTCCGGTGCCCAACTCCCGCCCGCGGAGGCGTCGTTGGTGCGGCCCGCCGACGCTCCGGAGCCCGTCCCGCCGTCCGCCGCGCCCCCGGCCCTCGCGTACCCCGTACACGCGACGCCGACGCCCGGACACCAGGGACACCCCGTGCGCCCGGTGCGCACCGCCCTGCCCGGTGGGCCGCCCCGCCCGGTGACGGGGCCGGACGGGGCGCCGGACGGGGCCGCGGAGCCGGTCGTGCGCATCACCATCGACCGGCTCGAAGTCCGGACCGCCCCGCAGCCGGCGCCCCCCGCGCGCGCCCGGCGCCGGCAGCCGCGGCTCGGCCTCGACGAATACCTCAGGGGGCGGTCGTGAGCGACAGCTTCGCCGTTGCCGCCGTGACGGACACCCTGCGGGCCATCCTCCAAGGTGCCGTCGGCCGCCAGGTGCCCGGAGCCGTGGTCACCGCGCGCCCGCCCGACGAGGTCACCGCCGACCGGCCCGCCGCCGCCCTCAACGTCTTTCTGTACCGGGCCTCCGTCGACGGGAGTTGGCGCAATCTCGACCCCGTCGGCACGCGCCCAGGCGAGACCGGGCGACCGGCGTTGCCCCTGGTCCTCCACTACGTCCTCACCCCGTACGCCAGCGGCGACTCCCAGGAGTCCACGGCCCACCGGATCCTCGGCGCCGCCATGGTCGCGCTGCACGACCACGCCGAGCTGGGGCCGGAGGAGATCAGACGGGCGGCGCCCTTCAGTGATCTGCACCTCCAGTCGGAACCGGTACGGATCACCCCGGTCAATGTGTCGACCGACGACATCTCCAAGCTGTGGTCCGCCTTTCAGAGCCAGTACCGCACCTCGGTGGCCTACGAGGCGCGCATCGTCCTGATCAACAGCTCGCTGCCCGGTCGGGCACCCCTTCCCGTGCTGTCCCGCGGGGACCAGGACCGGGGTCCCGAGGCGGCCGCGAGCACCGCAGGACCGCTGCCGACGCTGACGGCCGCGGTCCCCGAGACCGTGAGGCCCGGCGGCAAACTGACCGTCACCGGAACCCGGTTCGACGGCGGGGAGGTGCTGCTGCGCCTCACCCACCCGCTGCTGGGCGGACTGGAGGACCGCCCAGCGCTGGAGGTCGACGCCACCGAGGCGCGCTTCAAACTCCCCAAGGACCTGGCCGCGGGGAACTGGTCCGCAGCCGTGGTGCTCACCGCGGCGGACGGCACCCAACAGGCCACCCGGGCACTGCAGGTGGGCGTCGCGCCGCGCCTCGCCGAACCGCTGCCGCTGACGGCGGAGCTCGGCGCCGACGGATCGGCACGGCTCGAGGTGCGCTGTGCCCCGCCGGTCCACCCGGGCCAGCGAGTCCAACTGATCGTAGGAGAGCGGCCGTTGGACCCGGAGGACGCCTTTGCGAACACGACGGACCGGCTGCGGTTCCGCTGGCCGGACGCCCGGCAGGGACGGCACCGCCTGCGACTGCGGGTCGATGACGTCGAGAGCCTGCCTGCGGTCGACGCGGCAGGGCGCCCGGAGTTCCCGACCGATGCGGCGGTGGTGGTGGCATGAGGGCCGACTCCTCGACAGTGCGGGGCGAGTGGGAGGAGCACAACAACCGGCACCTGGCCGAGTCACTGGCCCGGCTGCGCACCCTTCTGCGCGAACGCATCGCGGCGGCCACCGGCTCACCCGCCGAAGGGGCGGCGTGTCCGGACCCGGATGCTGCAACGGATCCGGACGACATGGCCACCCCCGCAACGGGTTCGGACTCCGCCGCGACCCGGGCCACCGCACCCGAAGGGACCACGGCGCCCACCGGTGCCGCCGGCGATCCGCCCCCGCCTCCGTCGTCGAACGTGCCTCCGTCGTCGTACGCGCCCTCCCCAGCCCTCGTCGGCCTGGGTGACCTGCTCGGCCTCTCCCCGTTCGAACGCGACACCTTGCTGCTGTGCGCCGCACCGGAGTTCGACCCCGGCATCGCCGACCTGTATGCCCGCGCCCAGGGCACTCCGCTCGCCCCCCACCCCACCTTCGCCCTCGCCCTGTCCCTCTTCCCCGACCCGGCCTGGGATGCGCTGTCCCCGTACCGAGGGCTGCGCTACTGGCGGCTCGTGGACGTCGAACGGGCGCCCGGACAGCCGCTGGTGACAAGCCCGCTTCGGGCCGACGAGCGGATCGTCAACCACCTCAAGGGCCTCGACCACCTCGACGCACGCCTGCACGCCCTCCTGACCCCCCTCCGGTCCGCCCCGGCGGACACCGGCCGTCGCCCGTCGGCCGCCCGGCACGCGGCGGTGGAGGAGGTCCTCGGCCACTGGCTGGCCCCGGAGCCCGGCGCGGCCGACGGCCTGCCGGTGATCCAGCTTCTTGGCACGGACCGGGAGAGCAAGCGGTCGGTGGCCGAGGAGTCGGCCGCCGACTCCGGCCTGCTGCTGTACGGGATGCCGACCCGGCTGCTGCCCGAATCGGCCGAGGAGCTCGACGCCCTCGCCCGTCTGTGGCAGCGCGAGGCCCGGCTGGCGCCGCTCGCGCTCTATCTCGACGCGGACGACGCACCGGGCGCCGACGAGGCCACCGAGCGGTCCGGACGGGTCGCCCGGTTCCTCGAACGCAGCGGCGGCCCCCGCCTCGTGGCCACCCGCGAGGCCCTGGCCGACGTACCCGCGCCGACGGCGGCAGTCGAGGTGGCCCCGCCACCGGCCCTGGAGCGCGCCGCCGCCTGGGGCGCCGTCCTGCCGCCCGCGGACGCGGACCGGCTGGCCGGCCAGTTCACGCTTGACCTGTCGGCCATCCAGGAGGTGGCCACCGCAGCCGGCGGCGACCCGGAACAGGCCTGGCGGGGCTGCCTGGTGCGCACCCGGCCGCGCCTCGGCCCCCTGGCGCAGCGGCTGGACTCCCGGGTCGGCTGGGCGGACATCGTGCTGCCCGAGGAGGAGACGTCCCTGCTCCGGCAGATCGCCGACCAGGTGGCGCAGCGGGCCACCGTGCACGACCGGTGGGGCTTCGGGGAGCGGGTCAGCCGGGGTCTTGGCATCAGCGCCCTGTTCACCGGGCCCAGCGGCACCGGCAAGACCATGGCCGCGGAAGTGCTCGCCGGGCACCTGGGGCTCGACCTGTACCGCGTGGACCTGTCGGCCGCGGTGAGCAAGTACATCGGCGAGACGGAGAAGAATCTGCGGCGGCTCTTCGACGCCGCCGAGCCGGGCGGGGCGGTCCTCTTCTTCGACGAGGCCGACGCCCTGTTCGGCAAGCGCAGCGAGGTCAAGGACTCCCACGACCGGTACGCCAACATCGAAGTGAGCTACCTGCTCCAGCAGATGGAGGCCTACCGCGGCCTTGCGATCCTCGCCACCAACCAGCGCCGGGCGCTGGACACGGCGTTCCTGCGGCGGCTGCGCTTCATCGTGCCCTTCGCCTTCCCCGGGGCGGGGGAGCGCCGTGAGATGTGGGCGCGCGCCTTCCCGGCGGGCGCCCCCGTCGAGCCACTGGACCTGGACCGGCTGGCCGTCCTGCCGCTCAGCGGCGGCATGATCCGCAACATCGCCCTCAACGCCGCCTTCGCGGCCGCCGCCGCGGGCACCGCCATCGCCATGCCGGCCGTCCTGGCCGCCGTACGGGCGGAACTGCGCAAGACCGAGACCCCGGTGCCGGAGCACGACCTGGCCTGGCCGGTCCCGGTGCCGAAGGGGGCGGGCCTGTGAGGATCGAGCTGCGCATCGGCCGGATCGTGCTGGAAGGCGTCGCCCCCGCGGACGCCCCGGCCGTCCGCGCGGCCCTCACCTCCCGCCTCACCGACCTCCTCACCCAGGCCCCACCGACGACCCCCCACCACACCCACCGCCTCACGCCCCCCACCGTCCCCGCACCCGCCGATCCCACGGCCTTCGGTCACGCTCTCGCAGCAACCGTCCATGCCGGCCTGACCTGCCCGACGGGGGGCGGCCGGTGAGCACGAAGAACCCGCGGCGCACCGCCGCGACGCGGTCCGCACCGGCCCACGCCCCCGCGCGCCCGCTGCAACGGGCCGCCGGGCCGGGCCCGGACGAGCCCCAGCGGACCGGCACTTGGGTGGGGGACTTCAGTGGGGTGCGGACCCGGTCGGCCGATCAGCCCGTACCCGAGCACGGACTGCCGCAGCCGGCCCGGGACGTGGTGCGCCGCCCGGGTGTCCCGCTGCCCGAGGCGCTGCGTGAGGATGCCGAGCGGCGCTTCCGGCACGACTTCAGCCACGTCCGGGTGCACACCGACCTCGAGGGGGCCCGCGCCGCCCGAGCCTTGCGCGCCCATGCCTTCACCGTCGGCCACCACATTGCCTTCGCCGCCGGCCGGTTCGCCCCGACCACCCCCACGGGCGCCCGGCTCCTGACCCACGAACTGGCCCACGTCGCCCAGCAGGACCTCGGCGCCGCCGGCCATGCGCACGGCGCGGCCGCGGAGTCCGAGGCGGCGCTGCTCGCCCGCGACCCGTCGACGCGCAGAAGGGTGCGGGTGGGCGCCCGGGTCGGGGTGCACCGCTCCGAGGACCACCAGATCCTGGAGGAGGACACCCGCGCCTTCTACTACGCGCCCGCCTACCGGCCCCAGATGGCGCAGAAGGGCGTCGACCTCGTCCTCGGCGGCAGCGCCCCCGAGTACACGCAGACGACGAACCCCAAGGGCGGGCGGGTCGAGGTCCTCGAACGGGTCACCGGCGGCACCTGGATCCAGATCAAGCGCCTGACGCCGCAGGACGACATGAGCATCCCAGCACTGCAGAAACGCGTACGGGCCGATGCGGCGGAGGCCGTCGTGAAGTTCCGGGGCGCGATCGCCCACCCGGAGGACGCCAAGAACATGCCCATGGAGGGCGCGAAGTGGGAGGGAAAGACGCCGGTCGGGACGTGGAACCGGACGGTGCTCCAGAAGCCCGACCGCCTGCTGATCCACATCGAGGTGCCCGGCTACTCCAGCAAGAGTCCCGCGGACCAGGCGCTGCTCCGGGGGGCCGCCGAAGGCGCGGCCAAGGGGGCCCGGTTCGGCCGCATCCCGCTGCGGATTGTCCTGGTCGACCCGCCTCCCTCGGCGCGGGGCATGGCGCTCGCCCGGGTGAAGCTCGCCGGGCGCCTGGCCGGCCGGCTGCCGGTCGGCCTCAAGGTCCTGGCGGCTGTGTCGACTCTGCTGAAGGTCTACAAGGCGGTGGAGTTCGTCAAGATCCCCTTCGCCGTGTACGACTCGATCCTCGCCACCCAGTGGCAGGCGGAGCAGGCCGGGCAGGGCAGGCCGTTCATCCTCCTCGACGAGACACAGAAGGTCGACGAGGCGTGCAGACTGCTCGCCGACGCCCGGGTCGAGCAGGACACGTACAGCGAACAACTCCGCGACCTGACACCGCTGTTCGTGGACATCGGCGCTTCGGGGGACCTGGACGCGATCGGCAAGACGGGCCTGAACCTGCTGAGCAACGCGACGCTCACGGCCTCACGGCTGACCGACGTCATCGGCGACATCGGCCGCCTGGAGAACTACAAGAAGCGCGCCGAACAGCGCCGGGACGTCGCGGACCGGCTGCTCAAGGTCTCCCACCTCATCCACGTCATCCACCCGAGCACCGGGAAGCAGGTCGACCTGTGGCACACGCGCGAGGACCTCCAGAAACTCGCCAACCTGGCCACCAACGCCATCAACGACGCGACCGAGCTGCGGGACCGGCTCGCCGACGACGACAACTGGCTCACGGCGTGGACCACGCTCTTCCGCGACTGGTACGCGCACTTCGAAGGCCTGGCACAGCCGCCCCCGAACACGCCCGCCGCACCGCCGGCACCGACACCGTAGCAACGCCCCTTTGACCCGAGCGGAGAACGCCCGATGGCCCCCATCACCCCCGCCGCGCTGCGCGGCGGCATCGTGTTCCTCGACCCCGAGCAGGGGCGGGTGCTGCGTGTCGTGCCGTTCCAGTACAACCCGGACACGGTGACCCGGACGCTCAGCGCGCAGGGGGTCGGGGACGAGGCGGGGGCGCGGCTGGAGGCGCTGCGGCTCAAAGGGCCGCCGAAGGAGACGTTCAAGCTCGACGCCGAGTTCGATGCTGCCGACCAGTTCGACCCGATGGGGTGCCGGTCCACGGAGGTGGGGCGGACCGGGTTGTTCGGGGCGCTGGCGGCGCTGGAGAGCGCCGTGTACCCGCCCAGCGCGCAGCTGCTCGAAGAAGAGAGTCTCGCGTCGGCCGGGATGATCGAGATCGCGCCGATGGAGGCGCCGCTGACCGTGCTGGTGCTCGGCACCCGGCGGGTGGTCCCCGTGCGCATCGTCGACTTCACCGTCACCGAAGAGGCGTACGACGGCGAACTCAACCCGATCCGGGCCAAGGTGGGGCTCTCCCTGCGCACCCTCACCGTCGACGACGTCGGCTTCCGGCACAAGGCGGGCGTCCTGTACCTGCGCTACCAGCAGACCAAGGAGCGGTTCGCCGACCTCGTCGGCGCCGTCGGGCCCGAGGCGGTGGGCCTGACCGTTTTCTGAGTCGCGCCGCGGACACGGGCGTGGACACGACCCCCGGAATCCCGAGAATCCCGAGAAAGGCAGCGGATGTTCGAGCCCACCAGCCGGTACCACGGCATCGCGACCGCGACCTGGACTGCGCCGGACGGACGGACCGTCACCTACGTCCGGCGCCGCTTCCTGCCGCAGCCGGACGAGCTCGCGCCGCTCGGCGAGCACGTCGTGGTGGGCGGCGACCGGCTGGACCTGATCGCCGCCCGGCACTTCGGCGACCCCGACCAGGACTGGCGGATCGCCGACGCGCACCGGACGGTACGGCCCGACGACCTCACCGCAACCCCGGGCCGCCGCCTGCTCATCACCCTCCCCGCCGGGCTGCCCGCCATCCCGGCCACCGGAGCCGCCCCGTCATGAGCGCGAACCTGCGGCTGATGCTGCTCATGGGCCCGATGGTGCCCGTACCCGCCCCCGCCGTGCTGCTTGACGCCCTGGAGTCCGTCCAGGTCACCAGCTCCAGCGGCGCGGCCAGCGGCTTCCAGCTGACCTTCGCCGTCGCCAAGCGCTCGCCCGTGACGCAGGTGCTGCTGCCCTCGGGGGCCCTCGACCCGCAGACCAGGGTGATCGTGGTCGCGGTGGTCGGCGGCGTCCCGCACGTGCTGATGGACGGCGTGGTCACGAGGCAAGAGCTCAACCCCGGTACCTCGCCCGGCACTTCGCAGCTCACCCTGACCGGCGAGGACCTCACGCTCCTGATGGACCTGCGGAACGTCAAGCGCAGCTTCCCGGGCCTGCCGTACAACCTGCGGGTGATGGCCGTGTGCGCCGAGTACGCCATGTACGGCATCGTCCCGGTCGCCGTGCCCACGGTGATCAGCAACCTCCCCCCGGACCCCACGCAGGAGATTCCCGGCCAGTCGTCCACCGATCGCGCCTACCTCAAGTCGTTGGCGGAAAAGGCCGGTTACACCTTCTTCCTCGAACCGGGACCCGCCCCCGGCGTCAGCATCGCCTACTGGGGCCCCGAGGTCCGCGCCGGGCTCCTCCAGCCCGCACTCACCGTCGACTCGGGGGCCGCCACCAACGTCGAGTCGCTCACCTTCGGTTACGACGGGCTCAGCCGGACCCAGTACACGATCCCGCTCACCGAGCCCAACACCAAGATCACGTTCGAGCTGCCGGTGCCGGACGTCAGCCTGCTCCGCCCGCCCCTCGCCGTGCGGCCGGCCCGCACGATGCGCGAGGAGCCGCTGCCCGACCTCACCGGCCGCTCCATCCCCGAAGTGCTGCTGCTGGGACTCAGCCGCACCTCCGCCTCCTCGGACGCGGTCACCGGCAGCGGCAAGCTCGACGTCCTGCGCTACGGCCACGTGCTCAGCGCCCGTCACCTGGTCGGCGTCCGCGGCGCCGGACTCGCGTACGACGGCGTGTACTACGTGCGCAGCGTCACCCATGACATCAGACGCGGCGAGTACAAGCAGAGCTTCACGCTCAGCCGGGACGGACTCGTCTCCAACACACCGGTGGTGATCCCATGACCGTGCCCGCATCCGCCACAAAGCGATGGGACGGCCTCTACCAGGGCGTCGTCGTATCCAACGTGGATCCGACCCAGTGCGGTCGGCTCCTTGTGCGCGTGCCCGAAGTGCTCGGCGACGACCCGAGCTTCTGGGCGCAGCCGCTCTCTCCGGTCGCCGGCACGGGCAGCGGGATGTACGTCGTCCCGGTGGTCAACTCCGGGGTGTGGGTGCAGTTCCTGGGCGGCGATCTGGGCCGGCCCGTCTGGGTGGGCTTCTGGCGGGGCGGTCCGGCCGAGGTCCCGCCGGCCGCCAAGATGACCGCGCCCGGCATCCCGCAGATCGTGCTGGCAACGCCGGGTCAGAACGCGTTGGTGATCAGCGACCAGACCGCACCGCTGGGCGGCATCACGCTCCAACTCCACGGTCCGGCAGGGCCGTTCATCAAGATCGACGAGAAGGGCATCGAGCTTTCCTGCGGTCCCGGCCTGGCGAACATCAGGCTCATGGGCAAGCAGGTCATCGTCAACGACGGCGCCCTGATGGTGCAGTGAGGAGTACGCGATGCCGGGGCTGTTGTTCCACTTCGGGGCGACCATGACCTGCGCCCATCCGCCGGGCCTTGTGAACATCCCGACCCCCGTCCAGCAGCGGGTGCTGGTCATGGCGCAACCGGTCGCCACCACCGCAGACACCTTCCTCGTCGCCGGCTGCGCCCTGACCGGGACCGGCCCCCCGCCCTGCACGGGCATCCAGTGGCTGGGCGTGGCCGGCCGGGTGTTCGTGGGTGGGCTGCCCGCCCTGCTGCAGCCCACCCCGCCGCCGTCCCCCGGCGCCGCGCTCAGTACGTCCGCGCCGCCCGCGCCGCCCATCGTGCAGGCCGCCCAGATCCGGGTGTGGGGGATGTGAGCCCGTGAACGTCGACTTTCCCTACCGCATCGACGCGCGCGGCCGGACCGCGGCCACCGGACACCCCGAGCACGTGCGGAACATGGTGGAACAGGTGCTGTTCACCACTCCGGGCGAACGGGTGCACCGGCCCGACTTCGGCTGTGGGCTGCTCGACCTGGTCTTCGGGCCGGCCGGGCCCGAGGTGGCCGCCACCGTCGAGATGACGGCCCAGGCCGCCCTGCAGCGCTGGCTCGGCGATCTGCTGGCCGTCGAGGCCCTCGAAGTGACCGTGGAGGAGTCCACGTTGAACGTGTTCGTCGCCTACCGGCTCCTCGCCACCGGCGAGCGGCAGAGCGTCCGGATCGACGGAGGGACCGCGCGATGACCGGAGCGAAAGACCGGCCGGCAAAGGGATCCGCGCCGGGCACCTTGTACGGACCCGCGCCGGGCACCTCGGACGGATCCGCGCCGGGCACCTCGTACGGATCCGCGCCGGGCACCTTGAACGGACCCGCGCCCGCCACCTCGTACGCCACCGCCTACGCCACCTCGTACGGTCCGCCGTCCGCGGGGACGTCCGGGTCCCCGACGTTGGGCTGCGACAGCGAGCGGCGGCGCGACGCCGTCCGCGAAGGCGGCCTGGCGGGCATCGAGGACGTCTCGGTCGGATCCGACCGGCGCACGCTGACCGTCATGTTCTTCGGGACGCCGCCCACCGGCCTTGGGCGGGACGACTTCGCCGTCGATGGCGGCCGACACGTCACCGGCATCCGGGTCATCGACGTCGCCCCACACGAAGACCCCGACGAAGACAGCAACGAGGACGGCGACCGCTGCTGCCTCCGGCTGACCCTCGACCGGTGCGGCGACACGTCCGTCTACCGACTGCGCGCCCGGGGCGACCGCTTCGACTCCCGCTACAGCAGCCGGGAGTTCAGCTTCCGGCCCACCCCGGCGGGACTGGACTGCGCACCCGCTGCGGAGCCTTGCGCGGCGCAGCCCACACCGGCACCCGTCATCGACTATCTGGCCAGGGACTTCCCGAGCTTCCGGCGGCTGCTGCTCGAACGGCTCTCCCTGACGATGCCGGGATGGACCGAGCGGCACGCCGCCGACCTCGGCATCACCTTGGTCGAGCTGCTCGCGCACGTCGGCGACCGGCTGAGCTACCAGCAGGACGCCGTCGCCACCGAGGCGTACCTCGACACCGCCCGGCTGCGCACCTCCGTCCGCCGCCACGCCCGCCTTGTCGACTACCCCATGCACGACGGCTGCGCCGCCCGCACGTTCGTCTGCCTGGAGGCGCGCGAGGAGGTCACCCTGCCGGGCGGGGACCTGGCCTTCACCGTGCTGCCGCCCGGTCGGTACGCCGGCCCGGTCGGACCGGTCCTGGCGGCGGCGGAGGTCGACGCCGTGCAGCGGCCCGTCTTCCAGCCCGTGCACGACCGGGACATCACCTTGCACCGCGCCCACAACAGGATCTCCCTGTGGACGTGGGAGGACCGCGAATGCTGCCTGCCCGCGGGCACGACCACGGCCACTCTGCGCGACACGGGGACGGAGGAGGGGAAGGAGAAGGGCAAGGAAAGGGGCGAGGAAAGGGGCAAGGAAAGAGGGAAGGAGAAGGAGGAGGAGCCCCCGCAGCGCGTGTTGCGGCTCGTCCCCGGCGACGTCCTCCTCTTCGAGGAAGTGCTCGGCGCGGGCACCGGATCCCCGGCCGACGCCCTCACCTCGCACCGGCAGGCCGTCCGCCTGACCTCGGTCACCCCCACGGTCGACACGCTCTCCGGCACCCCCGTCCTCGACATCGCCTGGGCCGCCGAGGACGCCCTGACCTTCCCGTTCTGCGTGAGCGTCCGCGGCCCGGCCGGCGATGACCTGGAGGTCGGCATCGCCCGCGGCAACGCCGTACTCGTCGAGCACGGCCTGTCCAGTACGTGGGCGGGCCGCGGCCCGGAAGAGCTGCCCCCGCCCGTCGGGCGCCTGCCCCACGCCCTGCGGGGCAGCCACGTCACCCGGGCCGCGCCCTACCCCCGGCCCGCCGACATCGCCGCCGCGCAGGCCCGGCGGGTGGAGCGGCTGCCCGAAGCGGCCCGTGACCGGCTCCGGGAGCTCCGCAGGTACAAGGCCGGGCCCGAGGAAGCCGACCGCGCCTTCCTGCGGACGTTGTTCGGGCCCCGCGTCCTGGAGCGGGTCCGCCTCGACGAGTACCCGGTCGCGGCGGTGGAGACCCTGCTCGCCCGCTTCGACGACCTCCTCGAAGGCAAGCTCCGACGCATCGACGCCCTGGCCCGGCGGGCCCGTTCGGGGTACGTGCTCCAAGAGGCGGACGCCGGCTGGGAGTTGGACCACACCTGGGGCGACGGCGCGTGGCTGCTGATCGCCCCCGACAACCAGGCCCTGCACGGTCCGGCCCGCGAGGCACTGCTCCCCGACCCCCGCGAGGCGCTGCCCGCCCTGCGGGTCTGGCCGCGCGAGACCCCCGAGGACGAGACCGACGGGCGGGACGGGCGGGACGGGCGGGACGGACGAGGCGGGCGAGGCGGACCGTCGGGCAAGGAACAGACGGGGCGCAAGACGCGGCAGGCCCAACAGGCCCAACAGGCCCAACAGGCCCAACAGGCCCAACAGGCGCAGACATCGCAGACGGCGCAGGCAGCGCAGACCGCCCGACCGCACCAGACCACGATGCCGGACAACCCCCATCACGCCCCCCACCCCCACCGCCGCCGTCACACGGACCGCAACCGCACCCACGAAGCGGACCACCCCGACCACCCCGACCACCCCGACCGCCCCGACCGGTCCGAGGAGCCCTGGACCCCCCGCCGCGACCTCCTCTCCAGCGGCCCCCGCGACCGTCACCTGGTCGGCGAGAGCGACGACGACGGCGTGCTCACCCTCCGGTTCGGCGCGGGCGGCGCCGGAGCCGCCCCGCCCCCCGGCAGCACACTGGTGGCCGAGTACCGGATCGGCAACGGCCGGGTCGGCAACGTCGGCGCCGACACGATCTGCCTCGTCTCCGCCGGCTCGACCGGCCCGGCGGCAGCCCTGTCGGCCGTCAGTCTGGTGCGCAACCCGCTGCCCGCGACCGGCGGCACCGACCCCGAACCGGTCGCCGCGGTACGGCTCGCCGCCCCCCGCGAACCCTTCCGCCGCCTGCGCCGCGCCGTCACCGCCGCGGACTACGCCGCGCTCGCGGAGTCGCGCCCAGGAGTGCAGCGGGCCGCCGCCGCCCTGCGCTGGACCGGCAGCTGGTACGAGGCGGACATCGCGGTGGATGCCCTGGGCACCGCCGACGTACCGCAGCGGCTGCTGACGGAGGTCCGGCAGGAGCTGCACCGCTTCCGCCGCATCGGACACGACGTCGTCACCGGCCCGGCCGTGCACGTCCCCCTCGAAGTCGCCCTCGCCGTCACGGCCGAGCCCGACCACGTCGGCGGACACGTACGGCGGGCCGTACAGCGCGAATTGCGGCCGGGTCCCCTGCCGGGAGGCCGGCGGGGCTTCTTCGACCCCGACGAGCTGACCTTCGGAACCCCGGTGCGGGTGAGCCGGCTGGTCGCCGCCGCGGCGGTTGTCCCCGGCGTCAGGCACGTCGAGGTGACCTGCCTGCGCCGACTGCACGGCACGCCCGCACTCGCCCCGACCACCCCCGCCACCGCCGAGGCCGTACCGGCCTCCGGGGTCCTGCGGCTGCGGCCGCTCGAGATCGCCCGGCTCGACGACGACCCGGCGCGCCCCGAGAACGGGCGGCTGACCGTCACTGTGCAAGGAGGACGATGAGCGGCTCGCCCCGCCCTTGCGGCTGCTGCGCCGGCACCCGGTCCGCGACCCCGACCACGGTCTGGAACCGCCCCGGCCTGCCCGCACTGGACCGCCGCATCGGCACCCACCGGCAGTTCCTGGACTCGATGCTGGCCGGGCTCTCGGCCGCCGACCGCCCCGAACTGGCCCCGCTGACCACCCGCGAACCGGACGATCCCTCGATCGCGCTGCTCGACGGCTGGGCCGTCATCGCCGACGTCCTGACCTTCTACCAAGAGCGCATCGCCAACGAGGGGTACCTGCGCACCGCCACCGAACAGGACTCGCTGACCCGGCTCGGCCGGCTCGTCGGACACCGCCCCCGGCCCGCGCTCGCGGCCTCCACCCACCTCGCGTACACCCTCGACCCGGGCACCAGTACGACGATCCCGGCGGGCTCGCAGGTCAAGAGCGCCCCCCTGCCGGGCGGGCTGCCGCAGACCTTCGAGACCTCCGAGGACCTCACCGCGCGCGCCGACTGGAACGAGCTCCCGGTCCGCCGCACGGCCCCGCCCGCCCTCACCCCGGACCGCGCCCAAGGCCTCCGGGAACTCGAACTCACCGGCATGCACCCCTCGATCCGGCCGGGCGACCGCCTGCTCTTCCGCTTCTCGGCCGCCAAGGACGCCAGGGTGCGCACCGTCTGGGAGGTCCGCCCCGACCCCGCCCGGGACCGCACCGTCGTCTACTTCACCTCATCCAACGGGGAACAGCTGTACGCCGAGACCATGGCCCGTCTTGGCAGCGGTGTACGCGCCGCGGTGCTCCAGGTGCCGCCCGGTGAGATCGCCGCCGACATCAGGACCCGAGTACTGGAGCCGCTCCAGGCCATCGGCAAGAAGAAACCGGAGATCGGCCGCTACGTCCAGCAGATCGCCGACCCGCTCCGGCGCCTCGGCGAGCACCTGGCCGTCGCCCGCGCCACCGGGGACGTCGCCGTCGAGTCCTGGCTGGCCGGCGTCGTCGAACGCGGCCGCGCGGTGTCGGCCGCGGCCGCCGCCGTGACCGGGGTGCCGCTGCTCGCCGACCCGGGCATGGCCGTCGCCCATCCCAAGGCCCGGTCCGGCGGGGTGCCCGAGGACCGCCCGGCGCTCGCCGGCCTCGCCCCCGCCCTGGACGCACTGGCCGGCCCCGGATCCCGCCCGCCCACCGGGTCCCGGCTGCGGCCGCCCGGCGTCGCCGACCTGTTCGCCGCCGACTCCGACGCCCTGCCCCGGCTGCTCGCCGCCGCCCGCCCCCGGCTCGCGGGAGAGCTCTACCGCGCCCTGAACACCGTCTCCGTCGCGCCGCCCGAGTCCTTCGTCGAGGTGCAGTGGCTGCGCGTGCGGGCCGCCCCCGCCGGCACCGCGTTCCGCGAACGCGGGAAGAGGGGCGCGCGGCTGATCGACGTGGACAATGTGGAGCGCAACAACGGCGTCGCCCCCGAACTCCGTCAGCTCACCCTCGACGCCGTCTACGACACCATCGTCGCGCACAGCTGGATCGTCGTGGAACGCGGTGGCAAGGACCCGCTCGTCCGCCAGGTGCAGGAGGTCCGCCAGCCTGCCGCCCTGGGCCGGAACCTGGCCGTCAAGTCGACCCAGCTGCGCCTGGAGAGCTCGCTGCCGCCGAAGTACTTCACCGACGACGGGCGACGCGAGACCACGGTGTGGGCGGCCGGCGAAGCTCTTCCGGTGGCCGATGCCCCGCTCCGGGTCGACGTCGCCGGTGCGGAGATCGAACTGGACGCCGCCTACGAGGGGCTGCGCCCGGGCCAGTGGCTGGTGGTCTCCGGCGAACGCACCGACGTGCCCCTCGTCACCGGCGTACGCGGCACCGAACTGGTCATGCTGGGCGGCGTACGCCAGACCCACCCCCGGCGCCCCGGCGAACGGGCCCGCACCACGCTCCTCCTGACGGCCGGGCTCGCCTACCGCTACCGGCGCGACACCGTCGTCCTCCATGGCAACATCACCCCCGCCACCGTGGGCGAGACCCGCACCGAGGTCCTCGGCAGCGGCGACGCCGGCCAGGGCGGACAGACCTTCCCGCTGCGCCAGGGCCCGCTCACCTGCCTGCCCGCCGCCACACCCGACGGCGCGGCCGACACCCTGACCGTCCGGGTCGCCGACCTGCGGTGGCAGCGGGCCGACGACCTCACCGAACTGGGCCCGGCCGACACCGGCTACCGGCTGAAGACCGGCGCCGACGGCGCGGCCGCCGTGGAGTTCGGCGACGGCCGGCACGGCAGCCGACTGCCCACCGGTACGGAGAACGTCGGTGCTCACTACCGGATCGGCTCCGGCAGCGCGGGCAACGTGCCCGCCGGGCAGGTCAACCAGGTGGTCAGCAGGCCCCCGGGCGTCAACGCCGTCACCAACCCGCTGCCCGCGACCGGCGGCACCGACCCGGACGGCGTCGACGACACCCGCAGCCGCGTCCCGCTGCGCCTGCGGGCCCTGGACCGGCTGGTCTCGCTGCGCGACTACGAGGACTTCGCCCGTGCCTTCGCAGGCATCGGCAAGGCGAGCGCGCAGCACGTCACCGACGGCCGCCGCCGGACCGTCCTCGTCACCGTCGCAGCCGTCGACGACGCGCCGCTGGCGCCGGGCTCGCCCCTGGTCACCGCCCTGGAGACCGCGCTCACCGAGTACGGCGACCCCCATCTGCCGGTACGGGTCGTCGTACGCGAACGGGTCCTGCTCCTGATGGCGGCCGGGATCCGGGTAAAGACCGACCGCACCTGGGAGTCGGTCGCCCCCGCCGTCCGCGGCGCCCTGTACGACGCCCTCGGGTTCAACGGCACCGAGCTCGCCGCACCCGCCCACCTCAGCACGGCCTACCGCGCCGCGCAGGCCGTGCCGGGCGTCGACCACGTGGACGTCGATCTGTTCACGGGCGTCGCCGACGACATCGAGACCGCCGCCCTGGCCCGGCTCGCCGGCACGCTCACCACGGCCCGCCCCTGCGTGCCGGCCCGGCCCGCCGGGAACCGGGTCACCCGTCATGAAACGGCCGCCGGAGACACCCTCACCTCCGTGGCCCGGCAGTACGGGCTCACCGTCCGCCGGCTCCTGCGGCTCAACCCCGGCATCGACCAGAGCGCGCTCCGGGCCCGGCTGAAGGACTCCTTCCCGCACCTGGTCGTCCGGCGCGCGCTGCGGTCCGCGCAGATCGCCGTGCTCGACCCCGCCGCCCCCGAGACCCTCGTCCTGCGGAGGATCCCATGACCCCCGACGAGCTGTACGGCCTGCTGCCCGCGGTCCACCGGCGGCGCGACGAGGAGACCGGCGGGCGGCTGTACGCGCTCCTCGCCGTCATCGCCGAACAGGCCGACCTGGTCGAGGCCGACATCGAACGGCTCTACGCCGACTCGTTCATCGAGACCTGCGCCGACTGGGCCGTCCCCTACCTCGGGGACCTCGTCGGCCACCGCCTGCTGCCCAGGACGGCCGCCGCGCTCGACACCGGCACGCCCGAGGCGCAGCGCTGGCTGGCGGCCGCGGTCCCCCGCCGGGAGGTGGCCGACACCGTCGCCAACCGGCGCCGCAAGGGCACCCTCGCCCTCCTGGAGGACCTGGCCGCCGACGTGGCCGGCTGGCCGGCCCGCGCCGTCGAGTACCGCCGGCTGCTCGCCGTCACCCAGCCCGTCCGTCGCTATCCGGCCGACGACCGCGGGGCCCGGCGCCGGCTTCGCCACGGCCGGCTGCCGGACCTGCGCCAGGTGGACACCCTCGACCGGATCTCCGGGCCCTTCGACGAACTGGCCCGGACCGCGGAGGCCGCCCGCCCCGGATCCGCACGCCGGGCCGGCCGGTACGGCATCCCCGGCGTGGGACTGCACGTGTGGCGGCTGCTCGCCCACGCGGTCACCCGCGCCCCGGCCTACTGCGACGACCGCGCGCCCTACCGGTTCACCTTCAGCATCCTCGGCAACGACACCCCGCTGTTCACCAAGCCGGTGAGCGAGCCGTCCCCGTGCCACACCGCGGACGAGATGAACGTCCCTGCGCCGATCAGACGGCGAGCCCTCGGCGAGCGGCTCGCCGACTACTACGGACCCGGCAAGAGCCTGTGCGTGTGGCCCGGTCCCGAGGAAGAACCGGTGCCGCTCGACCGGATCGTGGCCGCGGACCTGTCGGATTGGACGTACCGGCCGAGGGCCGGCCAGGTCGCCGTCGACCCGGTCCTCGGCCGGATCGCCTTCCCGTCCCGCGAGGCGCCGGAGACCGGCGTCCTGGTCACGTACCACCACGGCGCCGCCGCCGACCTGGGCGGCGGCGAGTACCCGCGCCCCGGCGCGGCGGACACCGACGCGGCCGCCCACGTCTACCGGGTGGGGCCCGGTCGGCGCATCACCGAGGCGCTGGAGCAATGGCGCGGCGAACGGCGGCGCGGCGGGCGGCGGCCCGAGGCGGTCGTCGAGATCACCGGGAACGACGCCTACCAGGAGATCGTCGCGATCGACCTCGACCGGGGCGACCGGCTGACGGTGCGGGCCGCCGACGGGGTGCGTCCTGTGCTCCGGCTGCTCGACTGGTCCGGCAACCGTCCCGACGCCCTGCGGATCACCGGTACGGGCCGGGGCGCGGGGCCGCTGCCGCGGATCGTGCTGGACGGCCTACTGGTCGCCGGGCGGAGCGTGCAGGTGCACGGGGAGGTGGGCGAAGTGGTTGTCAGGCACTGCACCTTGGTGCCCGGCTGGGACCTGGACGAGCGGGCTCGCCCGCAGCATCCCGAGGAGCCGGGCCTTGAGCTGGTCAACACTCCGGCACGGCTCCGGGTCGAGCACTCCGTACTCGGCACCGTCGTCGTCAGGCAGGACGAGACGGCGGCCGAACCCAACCACGTCTGCCTCGCGGACTCCGTACTGGACGCCACCGGCCGCGAGATGGCCGCGCTGACCGGCCCGGAGGGCCGACCCGCCCACGCGGTGCTCGCCGCACGCCGCACGACGGTGATCGGGACGGTTCGGGTGCGGGCCGTGGAACTGCTCGAGAACTCCCTGTTCGACGGGGAGGTCCTGGTCTCCCACCGGGGGGAAGGCTGCGTGCGGTTCTGCTGGTTGCCGCCGGACTCCCACATCCCCGCCCGGTTCCACTGCGAACCGGAGCAGTCCGGCGACCCGCGACGCGTCGCCCTGCGTTTCACCAGCACCCGGTACGGCACTCCGGGGTACGTTCAACTCGCCGACGGGTGCGCCGATGAGATCCGCCGGGGCGCGGACGACGGCTCGGAACCGGGTGCCCTGCACGACCTGTTCCAGCCGCTGCGGGAGGACAACCTGCGCACCCGACTCGATGAGTACACACCCGCCGGCTGCGACAGCGGCCTGTTCTTCGTCACCTGAGCGGCGGCGGCCCCGGGCCGCACGCGGACGAGCCACTCCTCACGTCAGGGAGCGCACCACGATGCAAGGCGATTTCTCCCGGGTCACGTTCGACCCGGACCGGCACTTCTCCGCAGTCCTGTCCCAGCAGGGGCGCGTGCAGCTCGACTCCGAGATCAACGAGCAGACCGCGATCCTCCAGCACTACCTGCGCACACTCGTCGCCGACGTGCTCGGCGACGCGGCCTGTGCGGCCGGCTCGGAGGAGACGGACCTCGGCGGGTTCCGGGTCGCCGTCAAGGACGGCGTGCTGACCGTGTCCCAGGGACACATGTACGTCAAAGGCATCCTCTGCGAGTGCGAGGAGGACGCGGAGTACTGGACCCAGCCCGACGGCCACCTCGACCAGGAGCGGGAAGAGGCGAGCGAGAGGCTGCCCGAAGGCGCGTTCCTGGTGTACTTGCGCGTGTGGGAGCGCCTGGTGACGGCCCATGAGGCGCCCGAACTGCGGGAGCCGGCCCTCGGCCTGCACGGCCCCGACACCACGGCGCGTACCCGGGTCGTGTGGCAGATCGACTGGCTGCCGCTGAGCCCCGAACACCGCATCCCCATCCCCGCTCCCGTGAACGCGCCGGGCTGGCTTGACGATGAGCTGAGGGGCCGCTTCGGCCTCCGGGCGAAGCTCGCGGCCCGCGCCCGGCTCGCCGAGGGCGACACGGACCCGTGCGACGTGGCGCCCGACTCCGGCTATCGGGGCCCGGAGAACCAGCTGTACCGGGTGGAGGTGCACCGCGGCGGCCCCGTCGGCCGGGCCACGTTCAAATGGTCGCGGGAGAACGCCTCGGTGGTCCTCCCGATCAGGTCGGTCCTCGGGCCCACGCTCGAACTGGACACGCTCGGGCGGGACGGCAAGCTCGGTCTTGAGACCGGCGACACCGTCGAGATCGTCGACGACGCCTCCGTCTGCCGGGCCGCCCGGGACGCCCGGGACGTGGCGGGGGGAGCTCCGCGGCTGTACCGCGTCACGGAGGTGGAACACGTCGCCCGGCGGGTGGTCCTGGACGCCGATCCGGCGGCCGACCCCCAGCATCCGGGGCTCGGCACCCTCCCCGAGCGCCACCCGGTGCTGCGCCGCTGGGACCACCGGCCGCCGGAGCCGGCCACCGGCCCTGCCGAGGGCACCACGGACACCGGGAGCGTCGCCACGGCGGTGTCCGGCGAGGGTGCGCTGCTGATCGAGGAGGGGCGGTGGCTGCCGCTCGAGGACGGGATCGAGGTGTTCTTCGAGCCGCTCCCGCGGCCTGCCCCCGCGGCCGAAGTCCCGCCGGTTGCCCCGCCTGCCGCCCCCAAACCCCCGAAGCGGTTCTACCGGGCGGGCGACTACTGGCTGATCCCCGCCCGGGTCGTCACCGGGGACGTCCTGTGGCCGGCCGACGTGAACGGTGACCCGCAGCGCAGCGAGCCGCACGGCATCGACTACCACTACGCACCGCTGGCCAACGTCGAGCAGGCGGGGGCCGACGGCGCCCGGAGCTCGGAGGACCTGCGCAGGGTGTTCCGCCCGCTGGCCCAGCCGCTTCCGGAGGCGTGACGGGGTGAGAAATCGGGCGGGGAACCGGGTGAGGCGCGGGCTCTGCCGTGTCGGGCATGACACAACGTAACAATCCTCGCACTTCTGATCGCATCCCGTCATCTTGTCGCCAGTCGCTAGGAGATGCCGGTGATCGACCAGCTCTGGATCCAGCCCCCGCTCGCCTTCGCCCGGGTGGGCCAGCAGTGCGGGCGGCGCCGACTGCTCGCCCGGCTCCTCGCCGAAAGCGGCCTGGACCGCTTGCTGCGCCGTCCCCCACACACCGTGGCCGCCATCCCGGCTGCACCCGGCGCCTGCCCGGCCGCCGCCGGCGCCCCGGCGTATGCCCTGTGCGCCCACTTCACGGCCCGGCTCGACGCGCCAACTCCCTTGCTCAGGCGCCAGACTGCGGCGCGAGATGCGCAGGAGTCGTAACGAGTTTGCGCATGATTCTTGGGATTCGGTCACGAGGGAGGAAAACTCGGAGGGCTCACTCGGCGCTTTCGAACAGGTCGGGCGCCGACCCATGCGATGGGAGACCGATCAACGATGTTCACTCTGGTACGGAGCAGAGTGCGGACGGCCGCGCTCGCGCTCTCGGCCGTCGCCGCTCTCGCCTTCGGCACGACCGCCACGACCGGCGCGGCAGCGGCCCCTGCTCCCGCCCCCGCCCCCGCCCCCACGAAACAGGGGCCGACCTCGGTGGCGTACGTCGAGGTGAACAACAACAGCATGCTGAACGTCGGCAAGTACACCCTCGCCAACGGCGGAGACAACGTCTTCGACGTCGCCGTGATCTTCGCGGCGAACATCAACTACGACGCCGGCAAGAAGGAGGCATATCTGCACTTCAACGAGAACGTGCAGCGCGTCCTCGACAACGCGGACAAGGAGATAAGGCCGTTGCAGGAGAAGGGCATCAAGGTCGTCCTCTCGGTGCTCGGCAACCACCAAGGCGCGGGCTTCGCCAACTTCCCGTCCCAGCAAGCGGCTTCGGCGTTCGCGAAGCAGATGTCGGACACCGTGACCAAGTACGGTCTCGACGGCATCGACTTCGACGACGAGTACGCCGAGTACGGCAACAACGGCACCGGCCAGCCCAACGACAGCTCCTTCGTGCACCTGGTGACGGCGCTGCGCGCGAACATGCCGGACAAGATCATCAGCCTCTACAACATCGGCCCGGCCGCGTCACGCCTCTCCTACGGCGGTGTCGACGTCTCGTCGAAGTTCGACTACGCCTGGAACCCTTACTACGGCACCTGGCAGGTCCCCGAGATCGCACTGCCCAAGTCGAAGCTGTCGCCGGCGGCCGTCGAGATAGGCGGGACCTCGCAGAGCACGGCCGCCGCCCTCGCCCGCCGCACCGTCAGCGAGGGGTACGGCGTCTATCTGACGTACAACCTCGACGGCTCCGACCGCAGCGCCGATGTCTCCGCGTTCACCAGGGAGTTGTACGGCAGTGACGCCGTCTACGCGCCGTAAGGTGACCGCACGCCCCAGTGCGCGGCGGCGCTCCCTCGGAACTCGCCGCATCCCGTAGGACCGCGATCCGTGCAGGCCGGGGGGGGGGGGGGGGCGGGGCGC